>NZ_JACIYL010000342.1 GCF_014359955.1 Thermogutta sp.
GAATCCCCAGCGGGTATACTGAGCCGATATGCCACACACCGACCCTCGGTTCCCAGGCCGTTGGGTGGCCAGACATTCCGGCATGATGCAATACCACTACTACGAGGGGGATAATGAGTCAAAAAAGCAAAATTCTCATAGCGGACGACCACCCCACCAATGTAGAGCTTTTGGAAGCCTATCTTTCGCAGTGCGACTGTGACATTTACGTCGCCAGTGATGGATTGCAGACGCTGGAGCTTGCCCGCAAAATCCACCCCGACGTGATCCTCCTGGACATCATGATGCCGAAAATGAGTGGCTTCGAGGTTTGCCAGCGGCTGAAAAGCGACCCCGCCACCAAGGACATCATGATTCTGATGGTGACAGCCCTGAATGAGTTGGGTGACATCGAGCGGGCTGTCGCGGCAGGATGCGACGATTTTCTCAGTAAACCCATCCATAAGCCAGAATTGCTCAAACGTGTTGAAAACATGCTCAAGCTCCGTCATGTGACGGATGAGTTGGAGCGGCTTCGGGCGTACATCGACGCGATGGAACAACGACGGCAGACCGGCCCTGCGACCCCATAGGGTGGGAAGTCTGTCTCGGGTCAGCAGCGACTCTCCGGTTCACGGCACAATAACGATCGAGAAAAATACCCAATACGATGACCGTTCGCACGAGATTTGCCCCCAGTCCGACGGGTTACCTCCATATTGGCGGTGTTCGTACAGCCCTTTTCTGCTGGCTGTTCGCCCGCCGCCATGGAGGGCAGTTCATCCTTCGTATTGACGATACGGATCAGCAGCGGAACGTCGAGGAAGCACTCCAACCGATTCTGGACGGCCTGCGGTGGTTGGGAATCGATTGGGATGAAGGGCCAGAAGTGGGTGGGCCGCACGCTCCCTACTTCCAGTCGCAAAGGTTGCCCATCTATCAGGAGGCTGTACGCCGTCTTTTGGAAAGCGGTCACGCCTACTGGGACTTTGCGACGCCGGAGGAAATTCAGGCGGAGCGGGAAGCCGCCCAGGCCGAAAAACGCCCCTTCGTTTACAGCCGCCGGTTTATGGCAGAAACGGAAGAGGACGCCGCCCGGTTTCGGGCCCAGGGTCGTCAGGGTGTCGTCCGCTTGAAAATGCCCCGCGAAGGCAAGCTCGTCATCAATGATCTCATTCGCGGTCCGGTGGAATTTGAATGGTCGCAGGAACAGGACCACGTTATCCAGCGATCCGACGGGACGGTGCTCTATCACCTGGCGAGTGCTGTGGATGACCATGAGTTTGGGATCACGCACGTGATTCGGGCGGAAGAGCACCTCTCGAACACCCCGCGACAGGTCTTCATCCTCCAGTCGCTGGGATATGAACCGCCCCAATTTGCCCATCTTCCGGTCGTGGCCGAACCCGGTAGCAAAGTCAAACTCAGCAAACGGAAGCTCGACAAGTATCTGAAAAACCGGGACTTCGCTGAGCTGATGCAACTCGGGCAAAAAATCGCCGAGAAAATCGGGCACGTGGTCTCCAGCGAACTTTTCAATCCGGTCATTGTCGATTTTTATAAGGTTGTCGGTTTTCTGCCGGATGCAATCGTGAATTATCTCGCCCTGCTGGGGTGGTCGCTCGATGACAAGACCGAACATTTCACTCGGGAGGAACTCGTGCGGGTGTTTTCCCTGGATCGGGTGAACAAAGCACCCGCCAGCTTCGATCCCAAGAAATTGCTGGCCTTCCAGCAGCGGCATATGCGCGAGGTGCCGATTCCGCAAAAAGTGGAGATGGTCATCCCGTACCTTCAGCGGGCGGGGTGGATCCCCGCTGAAGTGGGCGGCGGCTTGCGAGAAAAAATCGCCAGGGTTGTGGAGGCGGCAGGTGATCGGCTGCGCGTCGCCGGGGAGATTCTCAACTATCCTGAGTTTTTTGTCGCCGATGAAGACCTGCCTTACGATGAAAAGGATGTGGCCAAGCGGCTTCAACAGCCGGGGGCGGCCGAAATTCTCCAGCGTCTGGAAGGCGTGTTGCGGGAGGCCGAGCCCTTCACCGCAGAGCATCTGGAAACGCTCATCCACCAGTGGGCGGAAAAGGAGCACCTCGGACTGGGCCAGGTCGTGCATCCGTTGCGAGTGGCGGTCACCGGGCGGAGTGTCGGCTTCGGTTTGTTCGAAACACTGGCCATCCTCGGACGTGACACCGTATGCCGACGGCTGCAACTGGCCCGCCAGAAGTTCGCTGCTTCGGCCACCAGGCCATCTCCTGAAAGTGCCTAACGCAATCACGGGGAAACACCAGCCGGTAGAATTGCCACGCAAAGGTAAGGATTCGCGTCATGACTGACGTGGAAAACAATACTCCGGAAAAAAACGTCCAACCCGAAGAACACCGCATGGGGACGCCCTCCGGTTGTGACTCGTGCCAGGGGACGGACTTTATTCGGGAAGCGATCATCGAGGATCTCAAGAGTGGACGCTTCGACCACGTCCATACCCGATTCCCCCCGGAACCGAACGGATATCTTCACATCGGGCACGCCAAATCAATCTGTCTCAACTTTGGTATCGCCCAGGAGTTCGGGGGAAAGTGCAACCTCCGCTTTGACGATACCAATCCCACCAAAGAAGACACGGAATACGTGGAGGCCATCAAGGAAGATATCCGCTGGCTGGGGTTCGATTGGGAAGACCGTTGCTATTATGCCTCGGACTACTTCGAACAGCTCTATCAGTGGGCGGAAGAGCTCATCAAGAAAGGCAAGGCCTACGTCTGCGATCTTTCGCCGGACGAAATCCGCGAATATCGTGGCACCCTGACCGAGCCGGGACGGGAAAGCCCCTATCGCAACCGCTCTGTGGAGGAAAATCTTGATCTTTTCCGCAGAATGCGGGCAGGGGAGTTTCCCGAGGGATCGCGGACGCTGCGTGCCAAGATCGACATGGCCCATCCCAACGTCCTCATGCGTGACCCCGTCATGTACCGGATCATCCACGCGCCGCATCACCGAACGGGCAACAAGTGGTGCATCTATCCCACGTACGACTGGGCCCATGGCCAGTCGGACTCGATCGAGGGGATCACGCATTCGATCTGCACGCTGGAATTCGAAGTGCATCGGCCGCTGTATGAATGGTTCATCAAAGAGCTGGGAATCTATGCCCCGCGACAGATCGAATTTGCCCGACTTAATCTGACCTACACGGTCATGAGTAAACGTCGGCTGCTGCAGCTCGTCCAGGAAGGCTATGTGCGAGGCTGGGATGACCCGCGGATGCCAACAATCCGTGGACTCCGCCGACGCGGCTACACACCCGAAGCCATCCGCGATTTCTGCCAGCGGATCGGCGTTTCCAAGTACGACGGCGTCGTGGATATCGCGCTTCTGGAACACTGTATTCGGGAAGACCTGAACAAACGGGCTCCCCGCGTGATGGCGGTCCTACGGCCGATCAAACTCGTCATCGATAACTATCCCGACGGCCAGACAGAGTATCTGGAAGCCGTGAACAATCCCGAAGACCCTTCGATGGGTACGCGTCAGGTGCCGTTTTCAAAGGTCCTCTACATTGAGGAGGATGATTTCCGGGAAGTGCCGCCGCCGAAGTACTATCGCCTTTCACCGGGCCGGGAGGTGCGGCTGCGGTGGGGCTACTTCGTCAAATGCACGGGCGTGGTCAAGGATCCACAGACCGGCCGGGTCGTGGAAGTCCACTGCACCTACGACCCCGCCACCAAGGGCGGCAATGCTCCCGATGGTCGAAAGGTGAAGGCCACCATCCACTGGGTGTCGGCAGCCCATTGTATCGAAGCCGAAGTCCGGCTTTACGATCATCTCTTCACCAAACCAGACCCCGATGATGTGCCGGAAGGAATGGATTGGCGGGCCAATCTCAACCCGAACTCTCTGGAGATCATTCCGGACGCCAAGATCGAGCCAAGTGTCCAGGGGGCGCCGGCGGGCACGCGCTACCAGTTTGAACGTCTGGGATACTTCTGCGTGGATCCCGATTCCACCCCGGAAAAACTCGTCTTCAACCGCACGGTGACACTCAAAGACGAATGGGCGAAAATTCAAAAGAAGCTGGAAAATCAGCAAACGGCCGGGGCAACGTGAGGCCGCTTCACGCGCAATTGCGCGCCGCGCAAGCAGTGCCAAACCGGCACGAAAGGCGTGGCCCACGGCCTTTCCGCGGGACCTGCTTGGGAGGTCCCCAATTTGACGCTGGATGCGCTACTGGATCGATGCGCTCCGTCTGCTCGGGTCAATTTCTTTTTGACAGAGGGGGGCCGTTCGTGAGCTGCGCCCGCAAGCTGTTGAGCGTTTTGCCTTTCACGAATCCACTCAAAGAGGGGGAACGGGGCGGGCTCAGGTGATGGCGACAAATGGCGGAGAGAGGTTTATGATTAAAGAAAGAACGAACTTACCGGGAGGTTTGGCGTAACGAAAGACAAGATCCACCACAGCCG
>NZ_JACIYL010000343.1 GCF_014359955.1 Thermogutta sp.
TCTCAATTTGCTCAAACAGGCTATGGAAAACGACCCGGATGCCAAAAAGTACCTGCACGTCAATGCCGCCGAATACAAAGGCTTTCGGTTTCATGTTGTCGAACTTCCGAGCAGCGAATTGACAGATGCCCCGGAACCGATTCGCCAAATGATGGGCGAAGACTTTGCCCTCGCCCTCGCATTTTCCGATCATGCGTTTGCGATGGCGGCCGGCCCCAAAGCAACCGACATGCTCCAAAAGGCCATCGATCAGATGGACAGTGAAACGAACGTGACGACGCTGGTTGACATGTATCTCGCCCTCAATCCCCTGCTGAAGTTCATCAGCGTGGCGGCAGAAAAAGAACAAACCCGCCAACAGGTGCAGCAGTGGCTGCCGCTTGTGAGCGAAAAGGACCGTGTCACGCTGACCGCCAGCGTGGAGGGCGACAAGGGCACCACGCAAATCAATATCGAGGAGGGTGTGGTGAAGCTCCTCATCAGCATGGCGCTGACCCTTCAGCAGAAGGCCCCGCAGGGTCCGTTGCCGCTGCCGCTGCCATCGGCCAACCCGTGACATCCCTATCGCCTCGTTCCGGAGCAGCAGCATGGGGTGACCACCGACGATGGTGAGGCACGGCAGTGATGTGCCACCCGTTTTGTTGAAAATGCCCGAATGGCGGCTTTCTGGTCGGTGAGAAGTCGCCGCAACGAACACAGGGACGACCGGTTGGCCGTCCCTGTTTCTTTTTCGCCGGGGATAGGCTTTTCCACACTTGTGGCTGCCTGCCAGCTCGGACAAGGCCGCGTCACCCCGGTGAAACGCGGTCCAGGCACCCCGCGCTGCAAAACGCGGTTCGTGCGGGATGTCTACCGCGAAGCGCCCGCACTGAGCGTGTCACGGGAATCGGATGATTCAGCCTGGGCGGCTCGGAGCTCTTCTTCTTTGGGACGGTCCACGATGAACCCGCCCATCCCTCGCCGGGTGATTGCGTTGTTCTTCGCGCCGCAACCGTAACTGTCCAACCCGCCGTAGTCCACCACAAAGCTAAAGTTACCGCCACAAGTCGGGTACGGGTGGTAGGTGATGGCGCTCGACGCATATCCCTGGCTTGTACCGGCGTATTCATCGGCTCCTTCGAAGTCATAGAGAACCCCCAAGCTGGCCTGGGCACCCTGCCCCTGAACTCCTCCCACTCGGGCGAGATAGTGATCGTCGCCGCCCAGTTCCAGCAGATAACCCACCGACAGGTCCCAACCAAACCCGGTCCCCATGATGGAACCGTGGTACTCATCGTTGCCTCCATCGTCGATGAGCGCGCCCACACCCATGTGGCAGCCCCAGCCATTGCCGAAACGCTGAAACCGCTGCTGTGTTCGCGGGGAGCCGTCATAGGCTTTCAGAGTGGCACCGAGTCGACGATCATTGCCGGCAAAATCCCGGGCGAAGCCGATGGCCAGCCAGTAACCACCACCCTGGCCGAAATAGTCGAACTCGTAGGTGTCATCCCCGGCACCTTCGAGGAGCACACCGATCCCACCGTTGGCCGCTCCCCGAATTCCTGAACCGACGCCCTGCCCCCACCCTTCGTAGCCCGGCGTCTCAGGATACGAGTCATACCAGCGACCGCCCACGTAATAGTGGTCATCTCCGGTGAGATCGTCAATCAGTCCGAAGCCCAGCGGGCCACCGAATCCCTGAGCCCACATCGCAGCATGATAATCGTCCCGCCCTTCCCGATCGATGAGCAGGCCCACACCCCCGATGGCCTGCCCCTGCACACGGCGAAGCCCCAGATACTGGTCGTCGCCAGCCCAATCCACAAGGATCCCCACCCCTCCCAGAGTGCTTCCCTGGGCCACATCCTGCGCCCAGTAGATGTCGTTTCCTGCCAGGTCAATGAGCAGAGAACCGCCGAGAATCGCGCTACCCTGAATTCCCGGCAATTTGCCCTGATAACGGTCGTTCCCGGAATAATCGATGATGACCAGCAACGGGTGATCGACGGACACCGTTCCTTCCCAGTACACGTCATCTCCGCCCAGATCCACAACCGCCGCGACATCTTTCATCTCTTCAAGGCGGTACTCGTTCGGGCCCGGCCCACCCACGATGATAGCCCCGACAGAGGTCTCGAGCTTTTGCAAGACCGTTCCGCTGACACCAGGCACGGGTGTTTGCACCCCGGCACTTGCCGAGCGGCTGGGCGCCTGACGAAGGCTCTCCAGGAACAAACGGTCATTGAGGCCGACCAGCACTTCGGCCATGTCCCATTGCGCGGCGCGATCCATTTTCTCCAGAAGCTGCACCAGCCGCCTGGCACTCCCGCGATCATTGACGGTGTGTCCCACATATGTATTGGTGGTCATCACGTAATTGATCCGTCGGGCGAGTTCGGTGAATTCCGCCTGCGAGAGCGGCTTGACAGTTTGTGCGTACAGGTTGTAGGCCTGCACGAGCGTTTGTTTGAGGAATTCCACCGGGTCGTCTGACTGGTCGCCAAGCTCGCTCGTGGAAACGGGGACGTCCATTCGGGCTCGCGCAGTTCGCAGCAGAAAGCGAAGTCCCGCCGCTCTGTCGGAGAGGGTACCCGCATGGAGGTACCGTGTGAACTCCTCGGCTTCCTGGGGAACGCGGAGCGGCTCGCGGAGGAGATGGTCAAACCAACTCAGCCGGGCCAGCCCATTGATTTCATTCCCGGTGTACACGCCCCGTGTGGCCGCCAGTCGCGATGCTGTGTAGCTGAGGAATTGCTGAAATCGGCTGTCCACACCGGTGGAACGCATCTGGGTGACCATTTCCGGCGCCAGCAGCTTGGCAATGCCCGGCGCCAGGGGATGGCCGACCGCCGAGGGGTCGATCTTGGGCTCGCTGGCCTTCCTGGAAGGTGATTCCCCTTCTTGCCCGTTTTTGGTGGGAGACGATCCCGGCGTCTGCCGTTTGTCGGAAGCCTTCTGTTCAGGGGATGCGCCCTGGTTTTCGGCCGCGGAGGGTGGGGCCACGTTTTGAGCCGGAGAGTCCTTCGCAGGACCGGATTGGGCTTCTTCACGAGCCGGGTTGGCGCTGCCAGGGGTCTCGTCGGCCTCTGTTCCGGGAGGTGCCCCGGCCGAGCCCGATCCGCTTCCCAGGTCCAGCTCCGGACCTTCCATCTCATTCGGCTCGTCCGCGAGTACCCCCGAAGTCGCCGAGGCGAGTTCCACCGCGGCAGGGCGGTTCTCGGGCGACAACATCCTCGAATCGCCTGAGTCGCCGAGGACCAAGCCAGACCCACCCATTCCGCACACCCCAAATCCCAAAACAGTGCACCACTTCACCAGGTAATGCCATCTGAATTTCATCTGGAACTCCTTCGGAACACTGGGAGGCTCGATGGGATCTCCAGGGAGTCCGGGGGCAGCAGCGACGGCTGCAAAAAGAATCTCCCCGGAACCACAGGAGGGCGACTATTCCTTTATCGGAAGGAAAGGCCAAAGCAAAACATGCTAACCCAACTGGCAGAAAGCACAATTTAGGCAAACTCCAGAGATGGCAATATTTTCTGCGTCTGGACAACCAAGCGGCCAAAGGCGCACGATCGGAAACAAAGTGGCGGCATGGGGGGTAATCTTGGGAAAACTATTGAACTGGGAAAGCGAACGCAAAGCCCCGTGAACAATCGACCATGGAGCACACACCGGCCGTCGTTCAGGCGGGACGCTTCCGCCTGGCTTTTTGGCCCAAGTTCACAGGTTTGCGCTTGAACGGCCGCATCAGGGCCGCCACGCAGATCTCCTGCTTGTTATACCAAAGATGCCGTGCCCGAACCACGTTGTAGCCCCAGCCGCGGATGCGGTCCAGATACTCGGGGATTTTGTCCGTCAGGGTCCACTCCGGCAACTTCAGAGTGAGAATCATGCCCCGAATATTGATCTGGGGGTAGGTGACAAGACTTTCCACGGCATCAAGAGTGTAATTGGGTGCGGCGTTAATGTCGGCGGCGAGCCAGCGAATTTTCCTGAACGCGCGACGCGGGGCCTGCGTCGTCCGACGCCGCAAGTGGATGAATTTGGGATGTTCCAGGACAGCGGGGTGCATTTCGGCCGGGTCCACGCCGAGGACCTCGTAGCCCCGATCGAGAAGGGCCTGACTGGCCCCACCGGGTGCACTGCCCAGCTCCGCCCACCGGGCATTGGGGGGAACGGGAAACTGCGACCACCTGAGGGCTTCCTCCATCTTGAGATAAGCCCGAGAAACCGCATGTTCTGGCAAACAGAGAGGAAATCGTCCGCCAGGAAAAAAAGTTTCCGGACCTTCCAGGCGGTGAATTCCCACCCACCATTCATCGGGTTCCACGATGATGCAGTCGAGAACCCACTGCCCGCGAAATCTCCTGCCTTGCGCAGCGTCTGCCTCAACGAGATTGACAGACTCGGGCGCGGTGACACGGAGA
>NZ_JACIYL010000344.1 GCF_014359955.1 Thermogutta sp.
CTCCCGAGGCCATCCGCGCCGACTCTGACAGCAACGTCTCCTCTCAATCCGATCAATCCGAGTCTTCGTGAGGCTTTTCGGAGTGAGGATTGCCTAGTTTCCGGCATTCGGCAGCCGAAAAACCGCGCGGATGAACCGACGCCAAAGATGATCAGCCCCACGTCTTAATCGCCGTTGAAAGGATCACACGGCGCATGGAATCAACCTGCACTGTCACGGCTCTCTCGAAGGCACCTGATGGTGATCCCCGTTTTCCTGCGGCGGTGGCTTCTTTCCTGGGGACAACGCGTTTTTTTTCCAGCAGGACCAGCGTGTCCCTCTAACTTCCGTGTCCCTCCAACTTCGGAGGGCCCTGCTTGTCAGGTCCGTTCTTCCCCCGCAACAGGCCCCACGGCACTCCCGGCCGTGGATGATGACCGTTCCCCGAGATATAAAGTGAGCCCACGTGCTCTGCGCGCTGAGTGACGTCGAGGTGTGCGCGAATCAAGCCCGGGCAAAATCCTGATGCGTGATCCGGCCGTCCACCAGCGAAACGACGCGGTCGGCCATCTCCGCCACGGTCCGGTCATGCGTGACCATGACGATCGTCAGCCCCACCTGGCGGTTGAGGTTCTGGATCAGACGGAGGATTTCCCGACCGGTAGCCGGGTCGAGATTGCCTGTCGGTTCGTCCGCCAGCAGGATGCGCGGCTGATTGACCAACGCCCGGGCAATGGCCGCCCGCTGAAGTTCTCCCCCCGATAACTCCCGCGGTCGGTGCTTCAGTCGATGGCTGAGACCCACAAGTTCGAGAATTTCCTTGGCGCGGCGGATGTTCTCTCGCCGGTGCCGCAAATAACGCCAGACGCTCTGGCCGATCATCAGGGGAATCATGACATTTTCGAGCGTCGAGAGTTCCGGCAGAAGATGATAGAACTGGAAGACCATGCCGAAGGTGCGATTGCGCAGACGATCACGTGCGGAGGCGGGCAGGTTGTCGATCCGCCGGCCCTCCAGGCTGATGGTCCCCTCGTCAGGCCGATCGAGCAGTCCCAGCAGATGGAGAAGCGTGCTCTTGCCGGAGCCGCTCTGGCCCACAATTGCCAGAAACTCTCCTGCCTGGACGGAAAGATTAACCCCTTTGAGGACGGGAATTTCCACGGCGGCCTTGCGATAGGTCTTGGTGATGTCACACGCCGAGAGAATGCCGGGGCAGGCCGAGACCTGATCGCTCATTTGGCCGCTCGGATGGAGGCAGCCGTCACTGCGGGACGAAACGAAGTGGGGGCCAGCGAGTTCCATGTGACCGTTTGCCGGGGCCGGTGCTTCACCCTCAGGAGGAACCGGTGGGGGCGGATGTTGTCGCGTGCGGAACAGGGAAAACGTCTTATTCATAGCGGAGCGCCTCCACAGGATGCAGTCGCGCTGCCCGCAGCGCCGGCAAAATACTGGCCAGAATGGCAATCATCATGGCTCCCGAGATGATCCAGCCCACCGTCCAGGGATCGACGATGGTGGGAATTTTGTAGAAGTAGTAGATATCGGGATCGAAGACCCGGTGGCCGGTGATGCGGCCGAGTAAATCTGCGATCTCGTTGATGTGCCTGATAAAAAGCAACCCCAAAATCAGACCGACCCCGGCCCCCACCATCCCCAAAAGGAGCCCATAGCCCAGAAAAATGCTCATCACTCCGCCGGATGAAGCGCCCAGCGCCTTGAGAATCCCGATATCGCGGGTCTTTTCAACGACGATCATGAAAAAGATGGCGAGGATCCCGAATCCGGCCACGCAGATGATGAGAAAAAGGAGAACGTTGAGGATGGCCGTCTCCATGCTCACGGCGGCGAGCAGCGGGCCCTGGTTGTCACGCCAGGTGTCGATGGCGTAATACTGGGGGGCAAACGCGGCACGCAGCTTGTCTCGCACTTTGTTCATGTCGGCCCCCGGCTTCAATTTGATGCTAATGGCATTGACGTAGCCCTTTCCCGTGGAAGGGTCAATCATGCCCCGTAATTGCTGGAGGGCGCGAATGGGCACAAAGGCAAAGTTGGAATCGTATTCACTCATCTTGCTTTCGTAGATATCCACGATGGTGAACGTGTCGCTGACGATTTTGGGGGGAGTTCCCACGGTGGGAAGCGTCAGCTTGACATCGTCGCCCGGCAAGAGGAGGAAGTGATCCTGCCCGTCGCGGCGGAAGCTCACCAGCCCAATTCCCAGAATAATGCCGGTGTATTGTGACTTTTCGGGATCGAATTGGAGTGCGGGTTCCTGGGGAGCTGCCCGGGCAAAAGGATCCTGCAAATTCGCGGGAAGCGATTCGCTCGCCTCCGACGCTTTCTCGGACCGTTCGATTTCAAGAAGCATTTTTTTCATTCGAGCCATACGGCGACGGTGTTCCCACCCAGCCAGAGCCATTTCTTCTCGGGGCAGGGACGGCCCGTCAGCCTGATGATCAATCACGTCGTACCCGCCTTCGCGGAGTTGGAAACTGAGTTGACGGCGGTTCTCCGGATGCTGAAGGTATTTGCTGAAATCGCTCACCAACCCCTGGGTTTTCTCGTCGATGCCGATGATCTGAACCGGCCGGGTCATCCAGGTGTCGCCCACCTGATAGTTGAGCATCCCCGGTACCACCACGGTCGGGGTCATGGCCTCGATGTCATCGCCGGCCACCCGACGGATCTGCTCCATGTGCCAGTCAGGATCGGGAAAGCCCTCCAGACTCCGCGACTGGAAGATGATATCAGAAAGGATGCCGTGCAGGCGGTTCTCCATTTCGTGGGTGAAGCCCATCATTACACTGTTGACGACGATCATGGTGGCCACGCCCAGCGTGACGCTGATGATCGAGGCCAGCGCGATGTAGCGCGTTCGCAGATACCGCCAACACAGCAACCAGCGATACATAAAAGAACGTCCTCCCTGACGGCCGAGCGCCAATCACTCCGTTTCCGGCCGATAGAGTGGAAACAGAATAACCTCGCGAATGCTCTGACAGTTTGTCAATAACATCACCAGTCGGTCAATACCAATTCCCAGGCCGCCGGCCGGGGGCATGCCGTAGCGCAGGGCCCGAATGAAATCGCGATCCATCCTTGCCATCGATTCTTCCTCCGGCAGGCCCTCGAGCTGCCGTGAGAAAAGTTCTTCCTGCAGGTCGGGATCGTTGAGCTCCGTATAAGCATTGGCGAGTTCCATCCCCTGCACAAAGAGTTCGAATCGCTCGGCAATCGCAGGATTTTCCCGCTTCCGCTTGGTGAGCGGGCAGATCGAGGCAGGATAATCGAGCACGAAAATGGGGCCTGTCAATTTTGGCTGGACAAATTCCTCAAAGACCTCATTCTTGACGACGTCCGGATGCTTCCCCCTCACTTCGATTCCGTGCGACTGCGCAAACTGAGTCACCGAGGAAGGATCGGAAGGATCAACACCCGTGTGTTCGGCGAGGAGCTCGTCGTACGTCTTTCGCTGGAAAGGCGGTGTAAAATCGATAACACTTTCCCCCCAGGGGAGCTGAAGCGGCTGGCCTGTCGCTTCGATGGCCCGGACGATGATCTTTTCCGTCAGGTCCATCATGGTGTGGTAATCGCCGTAGGCCTGGTAGGCTTCCAGCATTGTGAACTCGGGATTGTGCCGGGGGCTGATCCCTTCGTTGCGATAGACCCGGCCGAGCTCGTAGACGCGTTCCATGCCCCCCACGAGGAGCCGCTTGAGATGAAGTTCCAGGGCGATTCGGAGGTAGAGGTCGATATCCAGCGCGTTGTGGTGGGTGATGAACGGCCGGGCCGCGGCACCGCCCGCCACCACATGGAGGGTGGGCCCTTCGACCTCCACGAATCCTTCTTCGTCCAGCGTTCTACGAATCGATTGCACGATCCGCGTGCGGCGGAGGAACCGTTCCATGACCCCTTCCGTGTAGGTCAGGTCGAGATACCGCATGCGGTTCCGCAGTTCGGGATCGCTCAGACCGTGCCATTTTTCCGGCGGTGTCTCAATGCATTTCGTCAGGAAGTGAAGGTTATCGGCGAAAATCGTCAGCTCACCGGTCTTGGTCCGTTTGAGTTCCCCGTCCACACCGATGATGTCGCCGAGGTCGAAGCACTGGGCGAGCTCCCAGTTTTTGTCCCCGACCTGGGCCTTGCCGACGAGCACCTGGATCTTGCCCGTCCGGTCGCGGATGTCGATGAACATGATTTTGCCCGCCCGGCGGAGGAGCATGATCCGGCCTGCCGCGCGAACCCGCGGCCCCTGGAGTTCCGGTGGTTTGCCGACTTCGCATTCCCCCGCCGGAACGACGCGGATTTCGTTCTCCCGGGCCCGGATTTCCGCGATCGGGCTGTGCCCGTCGAATCGTCCACCCCAGGGATCCAGCCCGAGGTCGGCGATACGACGGAGTTTCTCGCGGCGGGCGGCCTCCA
>NZ_JACIYL010000345.1 GCF_014359955.1 Thermogutta sp.
CGGGTGATCGGGAAATCAGAAAATCGGGCAACCTGTTTGGTAACGCAGCCTGGGCTTCTCCGCAGCCGTCAGGGGATCAATCTCCCCGGCGTCAAGCTGCCCTTGCCAGCCATTACGGAAGCTGACCGGGAGGCGCTCGCCTGGGCCCTGCAAAAAGATATCGATTTTGTGGGCCTGAGCTTTGTTCGTTCGCCCGAAGACATCCGCCAATTACGGCAATTGATGGGCGAGGTTCAGAACCCTCCACAAATTGTCGCCAAAATCGAAAAGCCCGAAGCCCTGGACTATCTGGACGAGATTCTCGACCTGGCTGACGCAGTGATGGTCGCCCGGGGAGATCTCGGCGTGGAAATCGACATCGCGGAAGTCGCCATCGTGCAAAAGCGCATCCTGGCAGCGGCGCGAAGGCACCGCAAACCAGCCATTGTCGCCACACAAATGCTGGAGAGCATGCAGCGGTCCCGGATCCCCACCCGAGCCGAAGTCAGCGATGTCACCAATGCCATTCTCGATGGAGCTGACGCCTGCATGCTGTCTGGTGAAACGGCTATCGGCAGCTACCCTGAGGAATCTGTTAGGATGATGCACCGAATCGCACTGGCTACGGAATCTGTGAGCCATCCTCCAGTGCGATTCCAGGCAGCAAACGCATTCCCCGCAAATCCCGCGGAAATCACCGAGGCCTCTGTCTGGCATGCCGGCCTCATCGCCCAGGAAGTCGGCGCGAAAATGCTGATCATCCTGACCCGGTCCGGTCAGACTGCTTTGACGATCGCCAAACACCGTTTCCTGGTACCCACCGTGGGCGTGAGTGAGTCCCGCCAGGTACTTCGGCGGATGTGTCTCTACTGGGGAATCATCCCCCTGATGGAAGCGCCTCTCAGCGACTCGCAGGCCCTCCTGCGATTCGCCACTGAATGGGGGAAACGAGAGGGACTTGTGCAATCAGGGGATCGAGTCGTCTTCGTTTATGGGACCGGACTTGTCTCCAGTGCCCATAATACCGTTTCGGTGTTCGTGGCCGACTGACTGCTCGCACCGGCGTCAACGATGAGATTTGCCCCTCCTAGCCCACCGCCCCCGCACGATTGAACGGACTCGCTGCACGATTCGCATCATCCTTCTGCCGCGCACGATCCGTTTTTTCGTTCCTCACGCAGGGTCCTTGATCTGATTGCACAAGCTGCGCGTGTGGCACCGATTCGCCCTGCCGAAGCGGTCAATCCAGGTTCAACCCTTTTCCGCAGAGTGTCGGTCACAACTGAAATGCGGGGGCCTCACATACACTCAAAAGGGGTGCCGCCCATCAGTCGATTTCCAAAATGATGAGGAAACCTGGTGCAACGTTGATGGGAGTCGAACAACATGAAGAAGCATACAATCCGCGTTGTCACACGGGGCGCTGACGGCGAAATCCGTATCCGCGATTACGATAGCCCCGAGGATCTCCTCAAACGACATACTCAGGTGGGCGTGGACGATTGTTGCACTGATTTGAGCGTGCGTGGTTTGCCGGTACTCAAGGGGCTGATCGGCCCAATCCCCGAAGCCCCCGGCATCGTTCGCTACGAGTCCCCTGAAGTGTTCGAAACTCTCACCAGGGAATGGTCAACCGCTAAACCCGCCCGTCGGCGGACGCGAACCCAGCGCCCCGAGGCCGCACCGTAGGTCCCGCCAGTCGAATCGAGCGACTACGGCACAACCCCAACGGCCTTCCCTCAGGACATGCCGCCGGCAATCTGGCGGGAGTGTTGGGGGGCTGAAATCTCCGACGGGATGATTTCGTCCTTAAAAAGATCCTCGTAGGTCTGGCGACGCCGGATCAGCTTCACTTCTCCGTTATCCACAAGCACCTCGGGTGGATACGGCTTGCTGTTGTAGTTGGAACCCATCACAAACCCGTAGGCGCCGGCACACTCAATGACGATGTAATCTCCCACAGCAGCCTGGGGAAGAAGTCGTTTTGCGACGATCCCCCCTTCCTCCTGGGTGAAAATATCACCGGACTCGCACAGCGGCCCTCCCACGATGACTTCTTGAGCCAGCCGTGGGAGTTTGGGATCTTGCGGAGCCAGGCGTAACGGATGATAAGCACCGTACATAACCGGCCGGACGAGATTATTGAAACCCGCATCCACAAGATAAAATATGTTTTGTGCCTGTTTCTTAACGGCTCGAATCTCCGTGATGAGAAAACCGGCTTCCGCGACGATGTAACGCCCCGGCTCCACCTCCAGACGAACACGGTGACCAAATCGGTCCTCCAAACGCTTCCGTGTTGCATCCCAGAGGTCGAAGTATCGCCGAAGGTCAATGCGGGCATCCCCTTCGCGGTAGGGAATCGGTAGTCCTCCTCCAGCGCTGATCCAACGGATGTTTCGACCGGCCTCCAGGGCCGCCTTTTCCATGGCCTGACACACCTGGGCCAGATGTTCGAAGTCGCTTCCCGACCCGATATGCATGTGAAGTCCCACGACGCTTAACCCATGATGTTCCGCCTCGAACAGGGCCTCGTGCAACTCTTCATGCCAGATTCCGTGCTTGGAAAGCTCACCGCCAGTGTTGGTTTTCCGGCTGTGTCCATGGCCGAAGCCGGGATTGACCCGCAATGTGATTTCTCGCCCGGGAGCCCGTTCGCCAAGTTGCTCGATCATGTCGCGGGAGCCACAATTCACATGGATGTGATGCTCAACGACCAAATCGAGGGCGTCTCGATCGAAAATATCAGCCGTGTACATGATCGGGGGTGGATCTCCAGCCGGCGGATATCCGGCGGCCAGGGCGCGGTGGATCTCCCCCGCACTCACAGCATCCACCAGACCGCCCAGTTGCCGGATGAGCGCCAAAATGGCCACGTTCGAGCACGCTTTCTGGGCGTATCGTACGACGTCAAAGGGGGCAAGTTCCGAAAAACGCTGTCGAATCACCCCCGCGTCGTAGACGTACAAAGGAGTTCCAAACTCCCGCGCAAGTTCGACAACAGGGACACCGCCAATCGTCGTCCTCGTCAGATTCGATTCAGCCATCGAGTAACCTCACGCCGAATGATCAAGGGCGCGCGACCCGGGAAACTGAAACATCCACCCCGAAAACACTTTCAGGATACGTAGGCTCAGGGCGGTCAAACGGCCGGGGCCGGAAAACTCACCCGTCTGCCGGAGTCGGCATCAGCCAAGCAATCCAACATTAATCAAATCACTTTACCACATTTCCCTCGGGCTGACGAAGTCCCGATTTACTTGACGGCTCTCCAGAGCCTTTCCTGCCCCCCTCGATGGCCCCCCACGCCAAAGAGAAGGAGTTATTTCCTGCCAAAAACCCCGCAGAACCTTGCTGTGGCGAAAAAGCTCTGGACGCCTCAGAGGGAATATTCCCAGCCGTCCGTTCGGAAAACTAACGCAGATGCGAGACCCATCTCCCGCAAATGACGTAGGACGGACCGAGACTGCCGGAAACTCACAGCTTGTTCCCAACCTATGCGGGGATATATTCCCCGCCGGAGTAAAGCCCATCGCAAGCTATTTGCCGGTGGGAAGCCCCAGTGCTGTTTTCTTTTCCTCGATAAAGCGGATGTGGTGTGGGATGTGATCCGTGATCGCCTGCAACAAGTCCTGAAGGGTTACCAGTCCCCGAACTGGGTGGCGACCTGCCCTCTGAAACGCTTCTTCCGGGAGCGACTCCAAAATAACGGCCATTTGCTCGCGCAACAGCGTCAGGAGTTCCAATTCCTTTGCGACGTCCCTTTTCGCATAAGCCAGGTGAGCGGCAAAAGCATCCGGTTCGCTCGGGAAAAAAGTGGGTTCCTTTTCCGCAATGACCCGTTTCATCCTGTCGGCATAAAGCTGGTCGAAATCTACGATGTGACAGACGACCTCACGCGTGGACCATCGCCCGGGAACGGGTCGGGCATCCATCTGCTCCGGAGTCATCCCCGCTATTGCCTGCCGCAACGAATTCGGTCCCTGTTTGTATCTTTCGATCAAATCGCGTATAGTGCTCATGCTCCTCCTCCATCGCCTTTTGCCTGGCCGACACAATGAAATACTGACCATGCGCTTGATTGTATGAAGCTGGTCCAGGGCCTTTCGCACGTGGAGCAGCGCAGTCGCCACCAGCCTCTTTCCACCGTCAGGCCACCACGGGGGAAACCGGAGAACGTCCGAATGCCACGGAAACGGAATCTGAAATGGGAAAAGTGAAAAATATTCTGGCATTTGGCGATTCTCCCGGCGGCCTCAACGCTCCAAGCAAACGACCCGCAAGGCGTTGCACCGGTCTCAGACGAGCCCCCACAGGATTTTGTGCTGTCTGGCGGTCTGGCCTTTCAACACCGCTTTTGAGGCAAGGCCGAAAAGCCCAAACAATGGTCGGAAGCCAAAAAGACCGCCAGTGGA
>NZ_JACIYL010000346.1 GCF_014359955.1 Thermogutta sp.
CTCGCCTCAGGGAATCTGGAAGTCCTTCCACCCGAGGAAACCGATCGCCCGTCACCTTCCTGCGATCCGGCCGGGCTTCTCACCAGCGGATCGGCGGAATGGACCTCGGGCGCAGAGCATTTACCCCTGCCCGATCCCAGTCCTCTGCCCGACTCTTGGAATTCAAAAGTCCAGGAGCTCGCTTACAAGGAGGCCCTCCTTCAGGAATGGGCCCGTTCTCTCGACGAAATGTCTGAAAGCCTGCTCCGGCTCCAGGAAGAGCTTGTCGCTGAGGAGGACCGTTTCGCCCAGGAAAAAGAAGACGTTCAACGGGCGCAATCCCAGCTTGCCCGTGCATGGGAGGAATTCCACACCGCTTCGGCACGTCTCCGAGAGTGGGAATCCTCCCTCGCTCATCGAGAGCAAGAGCTCGACCAAAAGAAAGAACTTCTCGCTGCCAAAGAACGGCAGCTCCTCCAGCAGGAAAATGCGCTCGCCGAAGAACGTCAAAATCTGGCCGACATCCGTGAAAAACACCAGGCCCTGCTTCAGCAGCTCGAGCATCGCCAGTCCCTTCTCGATGAACGGGAGCGGGTGATCGATCGGCAACTGGCCCTTCTGGCCGAAGAAGAACGCCGACTGGAACAGACGCGTGCCGAATTGGAAGCCGATCGGGCCAAGCTGGCCGCCGCCCATGAGGAATATCAACGGCTCACGGGTTCCCTCCATGAGCGTGAGGCACGTCTCGTGGAGCAGGAGAAATCGCTGGCCCAGCGCCTGGCTGAATTGCAAGTGCTGGAGGATCGTCTGCTGGGATGGGAGGCGCAGCTCCGTCAGCAGGAAGCCCGGTTGACCGCACGAGAGCAGGAACTGGTTCTCCGCGAACAGCAGGGTATGACCCATTCGCCCCAGACAGAGCCCGCGACGATCCCCGAGGAAGCACCGGCACCCTCGGCCGTTGCTGAGCTCCCGCAGGTCGGCCCGGCAGAGGATGCACCGAGCGTGGCCCCTGCGGAAATTCCAGCCCCAGTCCGCGAATATCGTCCCTGGCGAGTGGTCAATCTCCCCCTGCGACGGCGTCGCTGGAAAGAGCTACCCTGGGAGATTTTGATCGGCGCAGTCGCCGCCCTCGTTGTGATGGCTGTCGTCGGGTGGTTCTATCCCCGGACATACAGCACCCTCCATCGCCTGTCGCTGTTCGAAAAGCCGTTTCTCCTCGCCGTTCGAGATGGTCAATTACCCGACGGATTCCCACCCGAGGTGACCCATGATGGCGCCGCCCTCTGGCCGGACAGCCCGGCAATTGTGGAAAAACTTCGTCACGACACCGTCCTGGCGGATTGTCCCCTGGTCAAAAAGAACGGCATCGACCGGGTACTGGAAGCTGTGAAAATCGGTCGCACCGAGGGCTTGCCCTACGTGACGTGGCAACTGATAGGTCCCGACGCGCAGTCCGCCAGGGTCATTCTCGAGCGATGGCAGAGAGTCTATTTCGACGAATTGTGTGCGGCGGGCAAAAGCCTCAGCGCACGATGCCTTTCCATGACCGAGGAGGAATTAAACCGACTGACCGAGCGACAGAAAAACCTTCAGCAGCGTATGGATGCTATCACCCGGCAATTTGGAACCGCCGATGTCCGCACGCTGGAAAAGAGATCTCGGGAACTGCTCCAGTCTGCAAGTCTTGCCGAACAGGAATGGACGCAGCTTGCCGCCGAAATCGAGGCCCATCAGGGAAAACTCCGCGAAGCGCAGTCAGTTTTCAACGACCCGGCACGTGCGATCTCGGAAGAAGAACTCAACGCGGCTGTTGCCAAACGCCTGGTTGAAGGTCCGGGATCGTCCGCTGCCGAAACAGTCTTGACTCCGCAGGCCAACCGTGCGTCTTCCGAAAACGCGCCATCAGCCCCGACCGTGCCGGCGACGCCCTCTTCCGATTCCACAGCGACGCCGGGGAACACACCGGAATTAGCGCAGAGTAAGCTCGAAGTGCTCAAGTCGATCGTCCGGCAGGAGCTGGCCGCCGTCAAAAAACAGGAGGCTTCCATCCTTGTGGAAAGTCTCACCAGCGAACTCCAGCGATTGCAAAAGCGGCGCGACGAACTTCACCAGCAAAGCATGGACCAGCGCAAACAGGCAGCGGAGCTGAGCCAGGCCGCCGCAGAGGTCCAGGCTCTCAATGAGGAATTGAATAAGATCACGCGGGCCATCACCAAGTGGCAAACGGCTTCCCAAGCGGCCAACAAACTGCTGGCCGAAGTCAGCGCACCACCGGAACTGGAAACCCTCCAGTCGGCCGTCCGCATCCATGTGCCCATCCTCATCGCACTGCTCGCGGGAAGTGCCACATTTTTGCCCTTCGCTGTCTTGCGCATGCTGCGACTGAGGCGGATCCGACAGGAGATTGCGATCCCGTGGGTGAATGATGACAATACGGGGGGCAACGAGGTTGCTGGAAACATGCCGTCACCCACCGCAGAGCATTTGCCGGCCTGAAACTCCATCCTTCGGGAAAAGATACACCACCGCATTGGCGGTCGTCACTTGGACAAACCGTTGGCCAATCCGTTACGAATTCCCCTAGGCACCGGGAGGTCCGTCATGCTGCACCACAAGGTGAGTCGCCGTCAGATACTGGGAGGACTGCTTTCCAGTCTCGCGTTGCCGACGTTCGTGAAGGCCTCAGCCCTGGGCCTTTCCGGCCTGAGCCCGGCCAGTGAGCGGATCACCGTCGGGCTCATCGGCTGCGGTGGTCACGGGGTGGGTTGGAATCTTTCCCAGGTCTTCCGACACAAAGACGCGCAGGTCATCGCCGTTTGTGACGTGGATCAGCGGCATCTCGCCACAGGAAAAGAACGTGTGGACAAGTTCTACGGCGAGCTTCTGGGTGCAGAGTACAAGGAATGCGCTGCTTACGGGGACTTCCGGGATCTGATCAATCGGCGGGATATTGTGGCCATCATGAACTGCACGCCCGATCACTGGCACGTGCTTCCCGCCCTGATGGCCTCCATGGCGGGAAAGGATGTCCTGTGTGAAAAGCCGCTGACGCTGTTCGTGGAAGAAGGACAGGTCCTCTGCCGGACAGTCGCTGAGAACAAGACGGTTTTCCAGACGGCTTCCGAGAATCGCTCCATTGACGTCTATATTCGGCTTGTCAGCTTGGTTCGCGCCGGAGTGATTGGGAAGCTCAAACATATCGAAGTCCGCCTGCCGATGGGTAACACGAACATGCGGGTGGTGGGGGAAGCCAAAGACACCTTCGGCAAAAACATGATCGAAGAGCCACCGCCCTATCTTAATTACGAAATGTGGCTGGGCCAGGCCCCGTGGATGCCCTACATCGCCGCCCGCGTGCACGGGAATTTCCGCTGGAATCTGGCCTTCTCCGGTGGCGTGCTGACCGATTGGGGTGCCCACATGATTGATCTCGCCCAGTGGGGCCATAACACGGAACACACTGGGCCTGTCGAAGTGGAAGGCCGGGGTGACTTCCCCCCACGGGATGCCGTTTACAATACGGCGCCCACCTTCGACCTCCATTACCGTTACGCCGACGGCGTGACGATGCGGGTATCGGCAGGGACAGGCGACCTGGACCCTGCCAAGGCCGACCGCACAACACCCCTGGTGGGACGCACTTCTTCCCCCGGTATCCGCTTTGAAGGTACGGACGGTTGGATCGAATCGCACAACTGGCGGGGAGCGCTCCGTGCCAGCCGGCGCGAACTCCTGGATGTGGAGGTCGATCCCAAGGCCCTGGGTCTTTATGTTCCCAGCGAAGTCGTCAAACGAGAGGACGGAGGCAAAGGGGGTGAACATCGTAATTTCTTCGACTGCATTAAAACCCGCCAGCCCTGCTACGCCCCCGCCGAAATCGGCCATCGCACCATCACCATCGCTCATATTGGGAACATCGCCATGATGCTAGGGCGAAAACTCCGCTGGAATCCCGCTGAGGAGCGCTTCGTCGATGACGAAGAGGCCAACAGCATGCTCACCCGAAAGCAGCGAGAGCCGTGGACGATGAAGAACGTGGCCTCGTGGATTAAATGAGGCAGCCGTTCCGCCATTCAGATATCCCCAGCAGGAGGGTCGGGCTCCACCCCGGGCCGATGACACATCATGGAATGCACTCTCCACCGGACGCGGTAGGGGCAATTCATGAATGGCCCCTACCTCACGTCAAGCGCGCCTTCGGAGGGACCTGCTTGTCAGGTCCGTCTTCCGGAGGGACCCGCTTGTCGGGTCCGCTGTGCAACGTTGGATCATCCATTGCCTTTCCGCGGGCACGACGAGCGTGCCCCTCCGACCTTTTCCGGAGGGACCTGCCTGTCGGGTCCGCTGTTCAACGTTCGACCATCGATTTCCTTTCACCGGGGACTAAAGTCCCGCGCAAAAAGCGGTGCTAAA
>NZ_JACIYL010000347.1 GCF_014359955.1 Thermogutta sp.
CAACAACGGTTTCGAGGCCGGGATGGCGGTCAAAGAGTATCATCCCGATCTCATCGTCCTCGACATCATGCTCCCCGACATCAACGGAAAAGATGTCTGCCAGGTGGTGCGATCCGATCCCAACATGAATGATATCCGCATCATCTGCATCTCCGGCATGGTGGAAGAGGACCGTATTCAGGAGCTCAAAGCGGTGGGGGCCGACGATTTCCTCCACAAACCGTTTGAGATCGAGCAGCTCGTCGAGCGGATTTGCCAGTTGCTCGACATTCCGTCGCGGTCCCACGTTTGAGTGGTGAGTCGCTAGAGCAAGTGGGGAAACCCGGGCTGGCTTTCCTTGCGGTTGACCGGGTCAGGGATAGTTCGCGCACCATGCTCAGGTGCTTGCCTGATGTTCAAAGTTCTCACGCGGTCCCCTGCCGACAAGACCTTCTGGATCGCTGATGCCACGCTTGTCGGAATCAGTCGCGTCCTGTTTCGTCACGCTGGCCGACTGGGGGATGCGGCACCCGCGTGGTGTGGGTTGGGTCCCGATTTTCACCGACCGCTCGGTGCCGAACTGCTTCACGTCCTGCTCCGCGATCCACTCGCACTGGCGGCGGTGCTGAAAGACATTGCCCCCGATGGTGCGTCCCTTTTCCCGGCGAATGCGGCGGACGTCATCGGCGTCTTGCAATCACGCCTGACGGATGGCTTTCTGGGAAGCCTTGAACAATCGCCCGAAACGACCCCGCTGGGGAGACTTCATCCCGTCCGTCATCGGCCCGACAACCGAACCGTTGAGCAAACGGATCAGCCGTTCCCGGAACGGCTTTTGGTCCAGCGAGTGTTTCTCACGGCGCTGTTGACCCGATTGTGGCTGCGATCCGAGAATCCGGGCATGCTGCGTTTGGGGGACCTTGCAGTCGCCTTTCACCTGGCGTCGGAGGATCCCGACGATCGTGGTCCCAGCTTGCCAGAGAAAATCCCGGACTCCTTGGGCGGTGCGCTCGCCATTGTTCGCACGGTGTGGCAGATTGTCGGTTGTCTGCCGGAACAGGATTTCGAACTATTCTGGGTCCAAATAGTGCGGCATGATTGGCCGGAGATTTGGGAGTTTTTGCTGGAGAAAGCCCTTTCCCTTCCGGAGACTCGAACGTTTATCGAGCGGGCGGTCAGTGAAAAAAACCGGAGAAAAGTGGTCGATTCGCTCGCCGTCGTGTGGCGTTGGCAAAGCTGGTGGCAGACCATCACCGGTGCCCGCGAATTGTTTCTCACCGCCCTTGCCGCTTTTCGCGATTTTCTGGCGCTGCCCGTTCGAATGGCCGAGGTATTAGAAACTCTCAAACTGGATGCCCTGGCGGATTTCGCGGCGGGGGCTGCCCACGAGATCAACAATCCCCTCGCTGTGATCGGCGGCCACGCGCAGCTTCTCCTCCGCGATGCCAAAGATCCGGATACCCGGCGAACCCTGGCGATGATCCTTGCCCAGGTACAACGGGCCCACGAGATGATCGCGGACACGCGGCTTTTTGCGCGGCCTCCTCACCCCCGACCTGCGCCCGTGAACGTGATCGAATTGCTGGAAACGGCCGTTGCCGAGTTGAACCCCCTGGCCCAGGAAAAAGGCGTGCACCTTGTCCTGGCCGTTGGGCCGCAGGCGGAAGGGCCCGTCGTGCATGCCGATCGCAACCAACTGCTCATCGCCCTCGAGGCGGTGGGCAAGAATGCGATTGAGGCGGCCGGCAATGGGGGGGAAGTGCGCTTCGGCTGGGTCAACGCCCCCGAGGAAGTCGTGATCGAAATCGCGGACAACGGCCGCGGAATTCCCGAGGAGCATCGGCCACATATCTTCAATCCGTTTTACTCGGCGCGACAGGCCGGACGAGGACTGGGGATGGGTCTGCCCAAGGCTTGGCGGATCGTGCGTCAGCATGGCGGGCGGATCGAAGTGTTATCGCCTCCCGGCGGCGGAGCCGTCTTTCGGATTCATCTACCCAGCGGGAACGAATTGGCTGATTGATTGGGCCATAAACAGGTGACCCTTCATTGGTCATCAGGGGGGTGATTCACGATTCGATTGCGATGTGGGGTTCCCTGGGCGGGCGATTCTTGCTTGTCGGCCGGGGGTGATGAAACGGGAAAACTGGCCATCCAGCGGGACAGCAGTGTCCCCGTGAACATGCAACCGAAGGTGTAGAGAGCGCAGGGGATGGCGGCCTGCGGCTGGTCGGGAAAAAGGCTCAGAGTGAGCGTCGTCCCCAGCCCGGCGTTCTGCATGCCGATTTCCAGGGTCAGGGCCCGACGCATGCCCACCGGGAGTCCCGCCGCGATGGCCGCCAGATAACCGGCGGCATATCCCCCGAAATTGATCATCCCCAGGGCTGCCAGCAGGATGGCGTTGACGGCGTTCAACTGGGTGCGATTGGCAGCGACGACCACGGCGATGATCCAGAGGATGACGAGGTTCGCTACGATCGGACCCACCCTTGCTGCGATTGATCGCCATGCCGTGGAAAGCTGCGACAGAGCGAAGCCGAAGGCCACGGGCAAGACCACCATGAGAAGGAGCTCCACACCGGTCCGAATGACTGGAAATTCGACAAACCGGCCCACCGTCAGCCACATCACAAAAGGGACCACCACCGGGGACAGGAGCGTGGCGCTGGTCGTCAGGCTCACGGAGTAGCTGACGTTTCCCCGGGCGATCAACGTCAGGACGTTGGAGGCCATCGCCCCCGGCACGCACCCCACCATCAGACAGCCGATCAGCCAGGGGCCCTCCAGTCCCCAGACCTGCGAGGAGAGATAGGCCAGGGCGGGCATCGAGCTGTACTGCACCGCCGTCCCGAAGAGCACCAGTGGCCAGCGATGAAACACCCCCAGAAGCTCTTCCCGGGGCAGCAGCGAACCGATGGCCAGCATCGTCACGGCGATCAGGTGCGGTAAATAGGGCTTGCTGAGCAAAAAGGGATCGGGGCCATTGGAAATCATCGCGGGCCAGACGAACGCCACCAGGCAGAGGAGCACAAGCCAAACAGGAAGGAAACGCTCCAAATACCAACGCACCATGGCCACTCCAGCGCGGTCGCGGGGGGAAACTTTCAAACGCCGAACCTGCCCGGCGGCACAACGCCCGGCTCTCCTTTTGAACCTTCAATCCTTCGAAAAAAGCGTAGGCATCATTGTCGGCACCGCGGGATGCAAAGACAAGAACGCGTGAAGCGTTTCCTCAAGAAATCCGGGCTGGACGGGGACAGGCGGTCGCCCGGACGGTCAACCTCTTCCGCGAAGGAGAATTATCTCTGTCGCAAAACTAACGCTGGGTGGCAGGATCCGGCAGGGGAGCGAGCTCGGGCTGAACTTCCACGGTATCCGTCGCCAGCACTTCACCCTGGCCGCCGTGGAGCGGTTGCGGCTCGTTCGGCTGGGCGTGCCAGGGATACTCGAAAAGGTGACGGTAGTTATAGGGACTGCGATAGTAGTAGCCGTGGAAGGCCGGATAGCGATGGATCGTCCGCGGATTGCCGGGATAGCAGCCGAAGCGTGGCTGGTAGCAGGTTTGCGGCATCGGGCCAAACCAATCCACGATCCAGCCGTGACCTGTGGCCGTGGGCCGATGACCGATGGGTTTCCCCGCCGCGACGGCAGGCATCTCGGGAGCGGCTTCGACAACCACCGTTTCGTTGGGTGGGAGGGGAGCCGGTTGCGCTCCCGTCATCTGGTCCTGCGTAACCCCCCCTCCAAGGACGGAAACTACGACGGCGATGACCCATGTATTCATGAGGCAGTCCTCGATTTCCCTGGTTTGCCGAATTCTTCCGGTTATCAGAGCTGCGATGGTGGCGAGTCTGTCATGGGAGCGGCCCGCAAAAGAGGGCGAGCAACATGTCCCATAGATGCTATCGGGAATCCGGTCGGGGGAATCGCGGCAGGTTTGCTTTATCCGGAAAAACTTGCCCGCTTTCTCCGACGTTGCCCGACTATCGGCCGGAATGCGCTTGAGTATATCCCGGCCCTAACTAAAATAGGCAGGATAGATAAAGCAGATAAACGTATCTGTTTCGATTGGAAAACGTTCGACGCTTGAGGGATGCGCGGGGCTGTGGCAAGGTGGACCTTTTCGGTGGCTTTCTCATCTTGAAACGACCTCACAGGTGAAACGCCCAGTCCCGGTGTCACGGTGGCTCTTTGCGATTCGGCGATGCCTATGATGTACCGACCGTCTCTTCTTGTTGTGAGTGGTGATCGCGAGTTCATCAGCCAGATCGAATCGGCTCTGGCGTGGCGTTTCGCCGTGGTCCCGGTGGCCAAGATGAACGAGGTTTCCGCGGTCCGCGGGGGGCCGGAGTGTGTGGCCGTGGTCCTCCACCTCCACCCGCCGGTGATCAACGGCTATGCC
>NZ_JACIYL010000348.1 GCF_014359955.1 Thermogutta sp.
CCGCAGAAGTGGTGATTTGATCATAGAGCTCGGCGACGATTTGTCGCAGTTGGGCATCGGTGGGCGTGGGCGAGAGGGATTGGAGCAGTTCCTGGCTCCAGGCGAGGATCTGCCTTCCGTAGATCCGCTCGGTCCCCTGCGAGGGTGCTTGATAGACTGTCACCGGTGCGGGCGGTATGCTGCCATAGCGGTTGACGCGGCCAAGCCGCTGGACGAGGGCGTCCAGCGGGGCAACTTCGGTGAGCATGGCGTCGTAGGAGATGTCCAGGCTGACCTCGACGACCTGTGTGGAGACCAGGATGGCCCCCGGGCTGGGGCTGGTGATGTGCTTTTCCTTGATGCGACGGTCGCGGAGGCAGAAGCGGGAGTGGAGAAGGGTGAGCGGGCGGTCGTCGCACCGGGCCTTGAGGCGGCGGAAGATTTCTTGGGCATCGCGGACCGTGTTGGCGACGATGAGCACGGAGCGTCCTTCTTCGGCGAGGCGAAGGGCGTGATGGACGCCGTCTTCGAGCAGTGTTCCCGAAGCGCAGGCGACCTGGTGACGCTGTTTGGCCCAGAGTTCGGGTTCTGCTTCCACGAGCTGGCCGGTGGGGAAAAGCGTGAGGAGGCCATCGGGCAGGGTGGCGCTGGCCAGGGCAAGGCGTTGCGGCGGCTCTTTTTGCAGGGCCCTGCGGAGCAGCCCGAGGGTGTACGGCTCGTAGGCGTGGATCTCATCGAGGATGACGGCGCTGTGTCGGGCGAGGGTGCGACGGATTTCCCAGTGCCGGCAGTGGAGATGGGCGAGGAGGAACTGGTCCAGCGTGGCAACGGTAACGGGTTTGGCAAAGACGGAACCGAAGAGCCGGGCGTCGAGGGGGTCTTCCTCGGATTCTTCGCGCAGAAAGTAGGCCGCCCGCCCGTGGGCGAGTCCCACGTTGTCCTCACCGAAAATTCTGCTCAGCCGACGCCACATGGCGTTGGTGGTGGCCTGGGTGGGAAGGAGGTAGAGAATCCGGGAT
The DNA here is from genome assembly GCF_014359955.1 of Thermogutta sp. GTDB lineage: Bacteria > Planctomycetota > Planctomycetia > Pirellulales > Thermoguttaceae > Thermogutta. The sequence goes on from NZ_JACIYL010000348.1 coordinate 999, forward strand.
GCATTGGATGCCCAGAGGAGGAGGGCTTCCGTCTTGCCGGAGCCGGTGGGGGCGCGGAGCCAGAGCACCGGCTGCGCGGTACTGGCGGCAGCGACCTGTTGAAAGTGGCGAAGCGAACCGGGAAGGCCCGTCGTGTGCTGGCGGACCAGTTCCTCGGTTCGGTCAAGGAAGATGCAGGTGGTATCAGCCTTGCCGGCCGAGGCGGTCCAATCGGCGAGTTGCAGGACGCACTTGATGGGGGCGAAATTCTCCACGGGCGAAGCTTGCAAAATGCCGCGGAAGGATCTGTTTTCCTGGCCAATTTTGTAGCGGCTTTCCAGGATGCGAGCGGGGTTCTCAAGAAGCGAAGCGGCTTTCTGGAGAAGAGTGTCAGGGGCAATATCGATCGGCACGCCGAGGCGGGTCAGGAGCGAGGCAAGGTCGCGGAGGAGCGTCTCGATATCCGGGTGAAATTGGGGAGGCCGACAGTCCGTGTACGTTCTGTAGAGATTTGGTGACAAGGGGGAATGATGCGAGAGCACGGCGGCGGTGACTTCATACTGTTGAAGTGAGATGCCCAGGTGGCGGTTGACGGCATTTTCTATTAGCAGGGCGAAAGGCAGCGCGGTGAGGGCGTGGGGAAAAGCGTGGGAAGTCTTCTTAAGGAGGTGGTCCTGGAAATCGGGGGTGGCTTTCCCCACGTCATGGAGCGCCGCGGCGAGGACGGCCTTGGTCTTGAGCGGTGAGGAAAGCTGGAGGCGGTCGGCGAGCTGGACCGCCAGATCCACCACTGCCTGGAGATGGTCGATCAGGGGAGTGTCTGGTTTGGCGAGGAGTTGAGCCATACGAAGTTCTGCCCAGCGAACTTTAGAGGACCGAGATTGGGGACTTCTAATTGAACGCCCGGCGGCAGAAAACTGAAAAACTGGAGTTTTTGAGGATGGCGGACGCCCTTCTTATCGACTTCAAAGGAAACGGGAAGGCGTTCCACGAGGGGTGGTTCGAAAGCCGTTCCCGGGGCCAGGGCCGGCTTGAGCCTGGGAATTTTGCGGATATCGCAGGGAAGGATGGTGCCGCCGAAAACCGAGTCACCGGGTTCCGCCTGGGAAAGCGTGACGCCCTCGACAAACATCAGCTCATCATCCCGGCCCAGGGAGAGTGGAAAGACGGGATCGCGAAACGCCCTGGCGAGCTCGTCCAGCTGGGATGCCATTCCACCGTAGGCGAGTTTGTAGCGAACATAAAAGAGGAGTTCGCGAAAGTACGGCGAGCGTTCTCCGAGTTTACCGCTGATGATTTTGAGAACGGTCCACATATCCCGGGCTCGGCCTGGGGGCTCATCCATCCACGCGGAGACCCTCAGGTTGCTCCATCCGGCCTGGGGATCCCACAGTTCGCGATCCGACAGCCCGAGGGCTGCCCCTGCGATTCCCAGGAGGGTGGTCGGCGGTGGAAGCGGGAGGGTCCGCTGGTAATTATGGTCGAGCGGTCGCCGGAAGGAGGCCACCGGCGCCGAGACACTGACGATCAGGACTGGCTCCATAGCGTTTCCACATCTTTCTTGGCCTGGTTGATTGCCTCGTGTGTGCTGAGTACTTCACCATAATTCTGGAGGATCTGTTTGACTTCTTCGGCATTTCCGAAGATATCCTCTTCCAGGCCGAAGATCAGTTTCTCGCAGCGGCCTTCGAATTTTTTGAGTGCGGCAACGATGGGCGCCGTGTGCAGAAGGTATTTGCCGTTTTCATACTCGGCGGAAAGGGCTTCCAGAAACACGGGATGTTTCACGGACAGACGGGCATAGGCCAGGAATTTGGGGGAGAGATCGGCCAGCATGCGGGCGGTGCGGCCTCCACCCCAGAGGATGTTGAAGGCTTCCAGGAGGGCCTGGAGGCGCTTGCGTCGCTCCTCAGCGGGCAGGACTTTTTCGATGCGTCCGTTTCCTGAGTTTCTTTCCTCGAGTTGGGTGGGGGCCTTTTTCACGTCCACTTCCAGGTTGCGGAACACACCGACCCGATCCAGCTCCACGAGCACGCTCCCTTTGAACAAGTTGGCGTAAAGCTCGGTTTCGAACATATTCCCGCCGCTTTCCATCTTTTGCCCGAATTTTTCGAACGAGCGGGTGCCGAGATCGCGATCGCCCTGGAAGGGGAACAGACCGACGGCGGCCGAGACGCGGACGGGGGACGTCCGCCGGTGGCTGTTGGTGGGCGACGGATCGAGGTAGCCGAAGAGGTCCTCATCGACGAATTCCCAGGGACGAACCGGCGGCGTCACCTGCTGGCCGCTGACCTGGCAGAACGGTTCCGAGAGCGGATATCCCAGCTCTTCCAGACGATCACGGAGCATCCGGCGCAGGGCCTGACCGGAGATATAGGGCAGGGTACTTCCATCGGGCAGGGTCACTTTCTTGGTGACCATCACGTTCCCTTCGTTATGGGAAGCGTTGATGTTGGCAGCCGACACTTTTGTGAGGTATCCAATGACAATCGCCTTGCTCATGCGTTAACCTCCTGAGTGGTCAAGTCAGAATCATTAGCGTCTTCAGTCGTTTCTTTCCCCTTGCGGAGATAGGCATTCATCGCATAGATGGCGAGGAGGGTTTTCACCCGAACCCAGGGCACACCGGCGATGCGCTCCTGACGCTCGATGCGGAGCAGATCACCGGGCACGGTGATTTGCAGGCGGAACTGGGCGTCATTGAGGACACGATAGAACTCCTCGGGATTCTTGGCGTTACGAAGGGCATAGAGCAGGCCCATTTCCTTTTTTTCGGAAGCCTTCGTGCCGAGCGAATGTCCAAAGCCGGCCAGGACTTTTTGAAATCTCTCATCCATCTGCATGACCTCCACGAGATAGGGAATCAGCACGTTCAGTGTTCCGTGAAGCAGCCCGCGGGAATGCCTGTCTGACTCTTCAGCGCGGGCACACACATCGAAGAGGAATTGTTCGATGAAGGGTGTGGGGTCAGAGAACTCGAGGATCGCCCAGGCGATTTTGTCCCGCCACAGAGTTTCGCACTTTTTACCCTGCCGGGCATAAAATTGCCCGAAGATTTTTTCCAGACGTTGGTGGGGCTTGTCGCCTTTCAGGTTTAAACCCTGAATGATTTCTATCCATTTTTCATAGAACCGAAACAGACGATGGAGCTGGGAGAATTCGCAGAGTGTATTCATTTTGAATGCTTGGCCGGGCTTGCCGGTCACGGCGTAAAGTCGCATCGGCGGCCGTCCAGCGAGGGGCTCCGCTCCCAACAATTGGCTGAGCAATTGCCGCGATTCCTCAGGGAGTTTGTCAGACTCCCGGACGTACAGGAAAAGTGTGAGCAAAAGACCGAGTGTCGTTTCGTGGATGTAGGGACCTTCGAAAGCGCACTCGCAGTTTCCACTTCTTTGACCTTTA
>NZ_JACIYL010000349.1 GCF_014359955.1 Thermogutta sp.
CTGATAGAGTTCCAGGGCACAGTGGAAACCCCTGTACACCATATTGAGCTGAAGGGGCTGGTGTTCACACACACGGCCCGCACGTTCATGGAGACCCGCGAACCATTGCTCCGTAGCGATTGGACGATTTATCGCGGGGGAGCGGTGTTCCTGACCGGCGCCGAGGATTGCGCTGTGGAAAACTGCCGCTTCGACCAGGTGGGCGGCAACGCGGTGTTCATCAGCGGTTACAACCGGCGCATCCGGGTGACGGGCTGCCATATCGTGGCGGCTGGCGCCAGTGGCGTTTGCGTCGTGGGACTGCCCAAGTCGGTCCGCTCACCTTTATTCAGGTATGACCAGACTCTTTCCCTGGAGGAAATGGATCACACCCCTGGCCCAAAAACACCAGACTACCCGGCTGATTGCCTGATCGAGGACTGCCTCATCGAGCGGATTGGCCGATTCGAGAAGCAGACGGCCGGCGTCAACATTTCCATGGCGGAGTCGATCACCGTCCGACACTGTTCCATTTACGACTGTCCGCGGGCGGGCATCAACATCTGTGATGGGACGTTTGGAGGCCACCTCATCGAATTTTGCGATGTGTTCGACACGGTCAAGGAGACGGGCGACCACGGCTCCTTCAACTCCTGGGGACGCGATCGCTTCTGGCATCCCGACAGGAATGTGACGGTCGAATGGGTCCGCAAGTATCCCGACATGCCGAAGTGGGATTGCTGGAAAACCATCGTCCTCCGTTACAACCGCTGGCGGTGCGATCACGGCTGGGATATCGACTTGGACGACGGTTCCTCGAATTACGAAATCTACGGCAATTTGTGCCTGGCAGGCGGCATCAAGAATCGCGAGGGATACGATCGCGTCGTCCACAACAACATCATCGTGGGCAACACGTTCCATCCGCATGTCTGGTATCCCCAATGCCGCACGTCGTTCGTCCACAACATCGTGTGGCAGGATCGCTATCTCCCTGCCCGCATGACGCGGACAGACCAGGGGGATTTGTTGGACTACAACCTGGTCCATTCCCCGGGGACGGAGGAGCCGCGTCCAGCGCGTGGCCTCCAGGCCTTTGGCGGAGACGTCCATTCACTGGTGGCTGACGCCCGATTCGTGGATCCGTCGCGCGGTGACTTTCGAGTTCGGGAGGATTCGCCAGCGCTGACGCTTGGTTTCAAGAATTTTCCGATGGACCAGTTCGGTGTACAAAAGCCGTCTTTGAAGCGCATCGCCCGCACGCCGCCACTTCCAGAGGTGGTATCACGCCCCGTCGAACCCCCACAGCCAGCCAGAGACGAGGCGAGCGTGCGCCAGTGGATGGGGGCTCAGGTGCGACAGATCCAGGGGCTGGGCGACCAGTCGGCCTACGGTTTGCCGTCTCCGCACGGGGTCGCGATTGTGGCGGTGACGCCCGGCTCCCCCGCCGATCGTGCCGGTTTGCGGCCGGATGACGTGATCGTCTCATGCAATGGAAAGCCTGTGCAAACCGTGGCTGACCTCATGCGATTGGGCCGAACAGCAGGGGGACAGCCGCTCCATCTTCACGTTATCCGCAACCAGAAGGAAATGACCGTCACGATGACACGGTGATGTGGCGAAGAAGCGGTGCGGAAACGATTCGCTGTCTCCAACTCGGACATAACACAGGATCGCTTGTTGCGCCGCGATGGCCTGGGTCGTTGTCTGGGGAGATAGACGCGTTCGGTAAACCACGCCCCAATTCACCCACCCCGGCTGAAAAGCCGTTAACCGTGTCGGCATATCACAACCACCGGGGAGGTGGAACAGCTTCCGGGAGAAATATTGTGGGGGAGAAAATATTCTCCGAATAGTACGCGGAAAACCCAGTGATCTTTACGGTCGCAGAGCTAAGCGCCTTCTCCGTGGTTCGCGAGTTTCTCCGGCGCTTATCCCGCCGGGAGGCCAGCAGGCCGCTTTTGGAGTGGCTTTAATGCGATGCGATGATTCGCCTCAATCTGAGGACTTGAGTAAGCGGGGTCTTGCCCAGATGGCGTAATTGGCCGAAGCGTCACGGGACGCCGGTCGGGTCACCAGTTGGATCCGCTCCTCTTCGGCAAGAGGAACGACGAGAAGTTGGGCAGGCTCCTTTCCCTGAATTTTCTTCTGGACGAGCACTTTTCCGTCGTTGCCTCGGATTTCAAAAATGACATCGCCGGCCAGACCCAACTCCGCATGGAGGCCAGCCCAGACTTCCAGACGGTCATACACTCCCGGCGGGATGAGATACGTGAGGGTTGTCGGTGTTCCCACGGCGATCGCGTCGTTGATCGGCCCCCGAGCCCATGCGCAGTCTGGGATCTGCATCCGAATCGCGGTGGGCTTCTTCCCGTCCTTCAGTACGACGCCCACCGTGGGATGTCCCCAATAAGGTTTGCTGAAGAAGGCGGATTGAGGCCAGGCGAGATTGGTCGCCTCCAGCGGCATCCGGGAGGATAGATCCACTTCTCGGAGCGGGCGAACGGCGTCGTCGTCGAACTGTTGTCGGGCAAGGCTGAGCGCTGTGTGCAACGCATCGGCTACGACCCGACCCACGAAGACTCCCGCTTTCTGCTGGGCTAGGGTGGCGGCTGGCTGATCATCTGCATAAAGGGCCTGCATGATGGGAATGACCTGGGAGCGTGCGAATACAATCGCTTCCTGCACTCGCCCCAAAAGATGAAAAGCCGCCTCATCCACCGAAGTGCCCAGAAGCCGAGGTTGATAACTGCCTAAATCCACGATGAACTGGGCGCTCTCCATCGGACCATGCATCGGCACATAGCGGTAATCACTTCCTTCCGGGGGTAGCACGAATTGCCGCATGAGCGTGAACATGTTATCGCCGGGGACGGAATGGGCAGGACAACCCCAATCTTCCAGCGTGTGCACCAGGGTCCCCAAAAAACGAGAACCGTCGGCCACGTCCCCTGCGCGGAGCTTCTCCACCGCTTGACCCAGGAAATGCCGGAGCAGTTCGTAACCCTGGGCCGCGTCTGGAGGGAGATGCAGTTCCACGAGGTAGAAGTCTTTGGGCCGGGATGGGAGCATCGCGTAGGGTCGGATCTCCGGCTTGCTGTAGACCAGGTCGGGGATGTAGCAGTACTCGCTGGCCAGCCGAGCGCCTTCCTCACCAAGCCACTCCCTTTCCCAGGAGGGAAGGGCGGCAACAGCCCCCTGGGTAATAGCGGCGTGGCCGCTGGACCAGCCGAGCGCCGCTTCCGGCAGCGTTCCCAATGCAGCCGCGGCGATGAACACCCATGCAACCGCACCACACAGGGGTCTTCGCTTCGCTATCATCACTCCCTCCGCAAGCGAATGTGTGTCAACTCGTAGGATGGCATCGCAAGACAAACGTTTCTTTGACGGTCTGGCAGCACCTGCGAGGCGTTATCTCGCCGGGGCCTTTTCGGGCTCTCGCCCTCATTCCCTATTTGTCAAGCCAAAGCGCTGGACAATGCCTTGGAGGATTGTTGGCCTGTAATGTAACGGCGGGGGCGTGCCGCGTCAACTTTTAGGCTTTTCTGATTTGGCCCCACTTTTGGAGGCCTTCGGGGAAGACCGAAAACTCCACGCGTTGTCGGGGGCATTCGTGAATGGCCCCGACCGGTGCATGCTGGTCGTGCCCGGGGGAGGCGGACATGCGCAATCCAATAGTGGGCCGACGGACCTGACCGGCCACATCGTGGACACCGGCTTTTCCAGTGAGGTCCGCGGAGGGTGGGAAACATCGATCCGCTGGTCACCACAATGGGCGTGAGCAACCCCTGAATGGCCAGTTGGTCCAGAGCGAGCACGCCCATCGCGATCAGAACCAGACCGCGCCCCCATCGCACGACGGGCGATGCCACGGACGACAGGGGAGACATGGGATTGTCCTGCCTGGGCTGCACGGTCTTCCACTCGTTGTCCTGATCCTCCCGGTCCCCTCCAACTCGCGCTGAACCAACGCCGAAGCCGATCCCAAATGACGCCCGCCACAGCCCAGCGACGCAGCATCGTGAAGCGGGTGCGGCCTTCAGCCCGGACCTTACAGCCGGTAGATAAACTCTTTAGCCTGCCGGAGTTCGGCCAGCGGATCGCCTTCTCCGGTGGGGCGAAGGATCAGATGCCCCTGATAGCCAACTTTCTCAAGTGCAGTTAACACAGCGGGATAGTCAACATTTCCCTGACCAAGCGGCACCGGACGATAGCCTCTCCCCCCTGGGCGACTGGTCACATCCCCCGCATGAAAGGCGAGAATCCACCTCCCCAGCCTTTCGATCGCCTCGGTCGGGTCGTATCCATGCATGGCGAACTCCGCCGGGTTGACCTCAGCCCCAATCCCTCCTTCGATGGACCGACTTGGTTTGGGGGCGTTGGTGTTT
>NZ_JACIYL010000035.1 GCF_014359955.1 Thermogutta sp.
GTCCCATTCTCACGGTGGCCAACTGGTCCGGGCAATGGCCCGGTCTGGTGGGCATGCTCAACCTCAATGCGTGTCTGACCAAGGCCGGCAAGCCGTATTCGACACTGTGGAGTGAAGACTTTTCCGCACCCGAATTTCGCAAGAAACTGGCCACGTGGTTGGAAAAAGGTGAGGTGCGGCATCCTCTCAAGCACGTCACGCCGCTTAAAAAAGTGAAAATCCCGGGCGCCATCAAGCGGCTGGGTCAGGCTCTGGCGGAGGAGCTTCGCTGGAAGAAGGCCATCATGGGCGTGTTTGATGAAGGCTGCATGGGGATGTACAACGCCATCATCCCCGACGAACTTTTGATGCCGCTGGGTGTGTTCAAGGAACGCCTCAGCCAGTCCACCCTCTATTACGAAACGACCCAGGTCAGCGATGCCGAGGCCCGCGAAGTTTTTCAATGGATGGTGGACCGGGGCATGAAGTTCGTCTTCGGCACGAACCCGGAAACCGACCTCACCGAAGACCAGGTCCTCACCCAGTGCAAGATGTACATCGCCGCACTGCGGCTGGCCGACGACTTCGGCTGTGATACGATCGGCATCCAGTATCAGCAGGGCCTGAAGGACCTGTTGCCGGCCAGCGATCTCGTGGAGGGAATGCTCAACAACGCCGACCGGCCTCCCGTCAAAAGCCGTGACGGCAAACGGATTCTCTACGAAGGAGAGCCGCTCCCGCACTTCAACGAGGTGGACGAATGCGCGGGCCTGGACGCCCTCATGACCTACCGCATCCACAAGGCGATGGGACAGCCCGTGGAAACGACACTCCACGATGTCCGCTGGGGCGATTGGGATCGCTCCGGAACCGTGCAGGATTATGTGTGGGTCTTCCTTATCAGTGGTTCGGCGCCGCCTGCCCACTTTATCGGAGGCTGGGCCGGCGCCTCCAGCGAACGCCAGCCCCCCATGTATTTCCGCCTCGGTGGGGGCACACTCAAAGGGATCTCCAAGCCGGGCGAAATCGTGTGGTCCCGGGTTTACATCGACGATGGTCGCCTCTGCATGGACATCGGTCGGGCAGGGGTGGTCGAACTGCCGCCCGAGGAAACAGAGCGCCGCTGGAAAGAAACCACGCCTCAGTGGCCGATCATGCACGCCGTCACTTACGGCATCACCCGGGATCAATTCATGGCCAAGCACAAGGCCAATCACGTGCAGGTCGCGTATGCGGAAGACGCGGACGCGGCAGACGAAGCGGCCCTGGCCAAAGCCGCCATGGCAGACGCCCTGGGAATCCGCGTCAACATGTGTGGAACCCGTAAAAATGGCGAGCCGTGGGCGTGAGAACCTCATCGCGGAAAGATGTCCTGAGGTCAAGGATCGTGTGGGAAGGAGTGCATCACCATGCCGGAAGGGCTCCAGTGTGTTAAGAAAACCGCTGTCATCACGGGATGGGATTTCAGCACCGGGGGCGTCAAATGCCTCGCCTTCGACACCGAAGGACACGTGCTGGCGGAGGTCCGCCTGCCCACCGATATCTGGTTCGGCGATAACCCCGCCACAGGAATTCGGGAACTCAACGTGATGCAACTGGAGGGCCAGGCGTATGCCTCCGTGCGGGCCATTGCCGCCGAATTGACCCGACTGGGGCGCATAAAAGATTGGGTGGCGGGAGGGATTTCGGCAACGCATCACACCTCCGCACGGATCGACGCCCTCGGCAATCAGGTCCGCCGCGCCATCTGCTGGAATGATGCCACCCTGGCAGAATATCACGCCAAAGGACTGGCACGTCTCGGCGGCCAGGAACGCGTGCAGGAACTCATCGGCGGTCCCTGGGCCATTCGGTACGGCCTGAGTCACCTGGTCAAAGACGAGGTCCATCTCAGCCCCGCGGACTGGCGTCGGACTCACCGGATCGCCGCCCACGGCGTCCTTGCCGCCGGGTATCTGACCGGCAATTTCGACGTGTGCAGCGTTTCGGTGGGAGCCTCCTCCGGGATCATGGACCTCCGCACAAACAAATGGCGGCGGGAAATGCTGGAGGCCCTCGAAAACGAAGAATATCGCCGCCTGGCGTGGAAACAACTCCCCAAGATCATCGACCACTACACGCCGGTGGGGCCACTTTCAGAAGCAGTCGCGATGCAGGCCGGTTTGCCGCCCCGGGTCCGTCCGCTCATCTTCCCGACCTCCGACGATCAGCAGGCCGGCCTGGTGGGCGGGGGTGCCGTTGATGCCGGCCAGGTCGCGGTCATTTTGGGGAATTCGGCGGTGGTCAACAGTTCCTCGAAAGATCGACCGCAGCGCGGCCAGCTCGATGTCATGCGGCTCAACTGGGGTCCCTACCTGTGGATGCGGTGTTACAACAATGGAGCGCAATTTCTCGACCAGGTTGTGGGCCCCAAACCCGATTGGGCGGCCCTGGAACAGGCGGCGCGGAATGTGCCGCCGGGTTGCGACGGCATCCTCGTTCTGCCCTTCGTGAATCCCGAACCGTCACTCGGTGTTTCCCAGAAAGACGCCCAGCTCCGCTGGATCCCGCACATGCCCGAGGAAATGGGCCGTCGATTCCGAGCAGCCCTGGAAGCCATCGCGTATCTCATCGCACTGGCCATTGCCGAGCACGAGGACGCCGGGCAGAACATCACCCGCATCACCGTGTCCGGTGGAATCGCCCGCAGCAACCTGATGTGCGAAATCCTGGCGACGGTGCTCAATCGGCCGCTCCTGCGTCTGGAATCCGAAGAAGGGCCTGCGCTGGGGGCGGCTGTGACAGCCCTTGCGGCGATGGAATCCTACCTGCGAAAGCAGAAAGGGATTCGCAAAAAATTCACCGTGGCCGACGCCGTCGCCGTGATGGTGCGTTTCCGCGGCACGGTCGAGCCCAATCCCGCGTGGTCAGAAAATTACCGCCAGGGCCTGGCCCGATTCCGGGAAGAACTCGCCCGGCTGCGGGAATGATCTCCCGGGCAATTCACCCATGGCCCGTATGGCAAGGCAAGTGTGTTCCAATCAGGCCGATTTACATAGGGGCGATTCAGGAATCGCCCGCATCGGAGCGTCAATACATTTGAGTGGATCATCTAAGGTTGACAAGCGGACCTGACAAGCAGGTCCCTCCGAGGCAATGTTTCCCCGCGAAGGATTTTCCCAAGGTAGGAGGGGCACGCTTGTCGTGCCCGGTGAGACTTGACGTACGACATGACAATCCCTGGTAGGGGCAATTCATGAATTGCCCGTATCAATGCCCGAATTCATCAGACTAGACAGACACACCGCACGAATTGCAACTCTTGCGGGTTGGCTCTGTCGGTGGTGACTTACATGTCGTGATTGCATTCCCAGGCAGTGCATAAGAAATCACAGCAGGGAAGGACTGGGGTTCTCAAACTCTTCGTTCAGGAAGAGATATTTCCAATTTGTTGTCGTGGGCTGTGATTGGAACTCCAACTCTCCTGGCGCAAACGCCAGGAGCATGATAATCTTTCGCCGAATATCCTCAGGAACACGCTTCAAATGAGGTTCCACCAGATCGGCACGTTCCTCCTCGGAAAGGTTCGCAAAACGCGGGTCGATGACTCGAACTCGAATGGACCCGGGGTTATACCGATACGCATCCACCTGGCGGAAGCCGGCCTCTTTGAGAACCGTCTCGACAATGCGTGACTCGTCTGTCCGCATTGTCTGCCAACGCGGCTCAGTGCTTTGACTCATGCCGATCCCCCCGACAATTCTTGGGACACGAACTCGTAGATCATCCTCGCCGTCTCGAACAAAGCTTCTATCGCGTTCTTGTCTCCGCGGCCCGTTTCGTAGCGTAAGTCAACACTCCATGCGAATGACTGGCGACGGAATCTTTCCACGATGCTTTCGGGTAGCTTCACTCCTAATTCACCATGCAGAATACCTACGAGCGTTTCCGGCCGATGCATCGTAGCACCACGAGTAATCCTGGCAAGTTGCTCCAACCGTTTGTCGACCGCTGTATGATGCAGAATCAGCGCCTTGAGGGAACATTCCACAGCATAACCTACAATATATGCGGCATCCAAATATAACCCGTATTGAAATAGTACATCCGCGGCATGCATCCGTTGAGCCGCAATTACGAGAAAGTCCTGACTCGTCCAAGGCGGCACACCCCCCTCCCTGATTCTCGATAGCGGGGCCTACCGAAGCCCTTCTCAAACCGCGAAAGTATGTGTCCTTTCCGGCCAGCTCACGCCCGAATGACCGTGTCCTCGTGCTCGTAACACGGGGCGCAGCAGCACAGAAAACGAAGCGTGGTCGTCCCCGTGTTGGTGATCTGATGATACACTCCAGGTGGGATCGCGATGGCATCGCCAGGACCGACATCGCGAACTTCGTCCCCCACCTGCATTCGGGCAATCCCCTCCAGAATGTAGTAAATTTCTTCAGTTTTTATGTGATGGTGGCCCTGCGTGCTACCACCGGGGGGAAGCCGGGCCTCGGCCAAAGATTGGTTGCGGATACACGAATTCCTGTAAGAGAGGAGTTCGCGGATCTCGGAGCCATCCTTCGTTATGAAGGCCGGAACTTCGTTGAGATTTTTCACATCCATGATGCCAGTTCCTCTTTGGTTGCAGGACCAGCCGGTATTCTCACGTCGTTTCAGGAGCACCTTGCCGGCAGGAACACTCGTCTTGCCTCGAATGGCGTTCCTGGCTTTATGATTGTCAATAGGTGAAGACTCTGCAATAAGCATCAGGAAAGGAAACGGTCCATGTGGACACCCCTGCAAAATAGCCTCGCCGGGCAGGAGTCCCCGCACGTTGAATTCACGCCCGAAGGCCAGCCGACGGCCGCCCTGGATGATGTGATGGCCTCGCTCAGTTGGCTCGACCGCGTTCTGCTACGTATCGGTATTCGCTGGGTCCGACGGATCATCATTACAATCGTCGGGTTGACGCTCCTGCTGGTGGGGGTGATCATGATCGTTGCCCCTGGACCTGCCACCGTGGTTATCCCTCTGGGGCTCGCCATCTTGGGGCTGGAATACGCCTGGGCTCGTCGGTTGCTCAAACGCCTCAAGGGCTATGTGGACGCCGGAATCGCCCAGGGATCGGCGATGCTGGGATGGCATAAGAAAACAACCGCCGCACCGGAAACCTCTCCCCAGGATTGCTCCGCAAGCCCCTCACACAATCCACCCTCGAGTACTCGCACCGAGAAATCGACCTGACCGCCAATGTCGCGATTCGTCCAGCAGCGTCACAAGCAGCCAATTCCATTAGAGCGGCCGCGGGAACTCATCGTGGCCTGTCCGCCCATGAAGAGCAACGTCAATCTGTCCCGGATCGTGCGGGCGGCAGGGTGCTGCGGGATCCGGCGTCTCATCTGCTGCGGCAACGCACGGATTCTTCCCGAAATCGCCCGGGATACAGGTCCCGAACTTCAGATCGAATTTCACCGCACGCTCCCGCCGGTCCTGAAAAAGCTCAAGAGTGAAGGCTATCCTCTCGTCGGCCTGGAACAAACGACAGACTCGACCTGCATCTATGAATTCACTTTTCCGCGGCGGTGTGTTCTCGTGGTGGGACACGAGCGTTTGGGCATCGAAGAGGAAATTCTGGCAATGTTGGATCACGTGGTGGAAATCCCCGTATACGGATTGCCCTATGCCCACAACGTGGCAACCGCGACCGCCATCGCGCTCTATGAATACTGTCGCCAGTATCCCCGGGGGTAATGCCTGAACAGGTGCCGCCCGCCCCACCGGCAACCACTAGCCGCTCTCCCGATTCCGGATAACACGTTCCACCAGGGGCCGAAGCGCGGCCTCCACGGCCGGTAGTCCCGATAGAAAGCTCACCTCAATCCGCAGGGCCCAAAGCGGAATCCTTCCCAGGTGCGTGAGCCCGATCTTCACCAGGTCCTTCTCCGTGCACACCACCGTTTCGGCCTGCATCTGTTCCGCCCACCGTGTGAGCTGGGTAACATCTTCTCGGGAGTACGGGTGATGGTCCGGGAAGACGCGCACATCCGCGGCATCCAGCGTGAATTGCAAATGTGCGAGCGTTCGGCGGAACGCCTCCGGGTTGCCGATGCCGCAAAAAGCGAGAACCTTGCCGGGGTGAAACGACTCCAGCGTCCGGATGTCTCCCGCTGCGTTGACCCACGCGGTGGGCTGCTGGCGTATTTCCGCCCAGATGGCGCGGGGATGGAGTTGGGTCACCCTCTGCCGGATTTCCTCGCGGCGGTCTTCCGGGACGAGATCGGCCCGGGAAAGGATCACGATCTGGGCACGACGAATTCCTCGGAGAGGCTCCCGGAGCAAGCCCCGCGGAAAGACGTGCCCAAATCCGAATGGTTGGAGGGCATCGAGGAGCACAATATCCAGATCTCGCGCCATTCTCCGGTGCTGGAAGGCGTCATCCAGCAGGATCAGTTCGGTTTCCAATTCCGTGATGGCCGTTCGGGCGGCCGTCACCCGATCGGGATTCTGAAGGTGCGGCACATCCGGCAGCGCCCATTCGAGGGCTTTGGCCTCGTCATTGCGACTGCCCTCCTCCGCCCCGTATCCCCGGCTGATGATACTCACCCGGATGCCCTGACGACGAAACCACCGGGCAAGCCAGGCGACAAACGGCGTCTTGCCGGTTCCTCCCAGGGTGAGATTCCCCACCGAGATGACCGGCACTTCCACCTGCTCGGTCCGCAGCCACTGCCAATCATACGCCTTATTGCGGAGCACCATCGCCGCCGCATAAAGCGCTCCCGCAGGCCAGAGCCCGAGACGAAGAAGTGCCGCTCGCGGGGTCCGGTCCTGGCCGCTGATAATCCGCAAATAGTTCTCGATGGAAAAAAACTGCATGCCTCGCGGTGAAATATGTTGCAAGGGAAACGCCCTACCTGCTGACGACAATTTTCCGGCCTTAATGCGTAGAATGAAAAGACCGGCGTGCGCACCGCCGATTCCCGCGCTCTTTGATTACATTTCAGGATAGGAATAATTGACCGGGCTTCCCAGGACTGCCGGTCACATTCCCACATTACACGGTTATCTGGAACCAGTGAATTTCATTCATCTTATTCCTTTATGACCTTTCCCGTCCCCGAGCACCGATCGAGCCACTCGTCAACCACCGCGACTGCCGCGGGAAGCACCGCTCGGTGGCGGATTCACGTGACCGGCGTGGTTCAGGGGATCGGCTTTCGCCCGTTTGTTTACCGCATCGCGAGAAAGCACGGGCTGACCGGCTGGGTGCTCAATGCATCGGACGGGGTCACGCTGGAGGTCCAGGGGACCGGCGACCGCCTGATGCACTTCTGGGAAGATTTTCTGTATCGCCGGCCGGCCGGCGTGGTTTATGAGACGATCGAGAAAACCGAGATTCCGCCGCTCGCTGTGGAGGAATCGGCGTTTCAAATCCTTCCCAGCCGGGAGGGCGGCGTCCGCCAGCCGACAATCCCGCCGGACCTGGCCACCTGTGCCGAGTGTCTTGCCGAACTTCGTGATCCCGCCGATCGCCGGTACCAATACCCGTTTATCAACTGCACGCACTGTGGACCGCGATGGTCCATCATCGAGGGTGTCCCCTACGATCGGCCGCTCACCTCGATGAAGATTTTCGCCATGTGCCGGGAGTGCGAAAGGGAATACCACAACCCGGCGGATCGTCGCTTTCACGCCCAGCCCGTCGCTTGTCCGGCGTGCGGTCCTCACGTGGAATTACGGAGTGCCTCGGGCGAACTGCTCGCCGAACGGGAAGCCGCCGTCCGCCTGGCCGCTCAGGCAATTCGCGAGGGCCAAATCCTGGCTTTGAAGGGGTTGGGGGGATTCCAGTTAATCTGCGATGCCGGAAACGAAGTCGCTGTGCAGACGCTTCGCCAGCGAAAACGGCGACCAGACAAACCTTTCGCGCTCATGCTGACCGAAGAGATGCTTCGGCAAGCATGCGAGGAGCCGTCCGAGGCCGTTTGGCGATGGTTGCGATCTCCCGCTGCTCCTATTGTGCTGCTTCGCCGGCGGGAC
This sequence comes from Thermogutta sp., assembly GCF_014359955.1. Classification (GTDB taxonomy): domain Bacteria; phylum Planctomycetota; class Planctomycetia; order Pirellulales; family Thermoguttaceae; genus Thermogutta. The sequence continues at coordinate 7,984 of NZ_JACIYL010000035.1, forward strand.
ATTTCACGGAACAACACGGGCGAACCTGCGATCGAGAATGCTCAATCGGCTTCTTTACCCGAGAGATCCAACGCACCAACCGCGGGTCTCATCCAGGATTCTCGCGCGGAGAACAGGACCTGTTCCATCGCTGAAGGTGTTGCCCCGGGAAATCCCTATCTCGGCGTCATGCTCCCGTACACGCCCCTCCACCATCTGTTGATGGAGGCCGTTGGGCGGCCGATCGTCTGCACCAGCGGCAACCTGACGGAAGAGCCGATGGCCATCGCGAATGACGAGGCTTTTTTGCGGTTGGGGAAGATCGCCAATGTGTTCCTGGTGCACAATCGGCCGATCGTCCGTCCCGTGGATGATTCGGTGATGGCAGAAGGGGAATCGGGGGATGTTTTCCTAGTCCGTCGCGCCAGAGGATTCGCCCCCCGTCCAATCCGCCTGGCCGCCAAGGGGCCGGTCGTCCTGGCCACGGGTGGACATCTCAAGAACGTCGTCGGTCTCGCCCTGGAGGATCAGGCCATCTTGAGTGCCCACGTCGGCGACCTGGACAATCTTCTGGCGTGGGAATCGCACCGTCGGGCCGTGGAAGACCTGTTACGGTTCTTTCAGGCCGTGCCAGAAGTTGTGGCCTGCGATCTCCACCCGGATTACGCATCGACCCGCGTGGCCGAGGAGTTTGCCCACCGTCTCAAGGCCCCGCTCTTTCGCTGGCAGCATCATGTGGTGCACTTTGCGGCCTGTCTGGCGGAGTGGGAAACGCCTCGCAGCGATCCAGCCTTTGATGGGGTGCTGGAGCCGCAGCCTGGTTCGCTGGGAATCGAACAGCGAAACACTCAGCCACTGCCGCTCCCACTCCTGGGCGTCATTTGGGATGGCACCGGCTACGGGATCGACGGGACTGTCTGGGGCGGCGAGTTTTTCCTGTTTGATGGGCGGTCGTTCTGGAGGGTTGCCCATCTGCGTCCGTTCCCGCTCCCCGGCGGAGAAGTCGTCGTTCGCGAGCCGCGCCGATCGCTTTTGGGGCTTCTCGCGGCATCGGGAATGGCCGAGCGCGATCTGGAAGATCCACGCGGATTGTTAAGAAACCTCTTCACGGAAAGCGAGGCCCGCATCCTCCTTCGTTCCGTGATGCGCGGCATCCAGTGTCCCCGGACGTCCAGTATGGGACGACTTTTCGACGGGGTCGCAGCGCTCCTGGGACTTGGGGCGCGGATCAGTTTCGAAGGACAGGCGGCCATGGCGTTGCAATTCGCCGCGGAAAAGACCTATTTTTCATCAGGAGCGAATATCGGCAGAGGCAGTACAGGGAGCCGACCTCGGGCGGTCGGTGAGATGCCTGGGGACGCGTCGATGTTGAGCGTTCGTCCCTTCACACGCACAGAAAGCATGCCAATCGTGCTGGACTGGCAGCCCCTGCTTGAATCGCTTCTTGCCGGTCTCCGCGAAGGGGTTCCTCGCGAGCGGCTGGCCCTCGACTTCCATCGGCAACTGGTCGAGGCGGTCCTGGCCGTGGCGGAACAACTCAAAGTCCAGGGGTTGATGTTTTCCGGCGGTTGCTTTCACAATCAACTTCTTCGGCGATTGCTGGCCAGTGCCAGTCGTGCCCGGGGCATGACGGCCTGGTTTGCCCGTCGCGTGCCACCGGGAGATGGTGGTCTGGCCCTTGGCCAAATCTGGTTGACCCGGCGGGCTCTGCGAGGGGATCTCACCCCGGGGCGGGGCGGTGTTGCCGAAAACGTTAACAAACAGTTCACCGAAAAGAATTGACAGCCGAAGCGGGAAAGGGCTCCCGCCAGCTCACATTGAGGAGTGTCCCATGTGCTTGGGTGTGCCAGGAAAAATCATTGAAAAATATGAGCGGGAAGGGCTTCCTTATGCCCAGGTCGATTTCGGTGGCATCACCAAGGAAATCTGCCTGGCGTATGTTCCGGAGGCCGAAGTGGGCGACTACGTGATTGTCCACGTGGGCTTCGCCATCAGCCGGCTGGATGAGGCCGAAGCCATGGAGCAACTCGCTCTGCTCCGAGAGATTGAGGCCGCCGGAGAGGAATCCCCCTGGCCGCCGGCTTCAGAAGAATCGGAAGCGTCGTCATGAAATATCTCGCTGAATTTCGCGATGCGCAGGCCGTCCAGGCCTGGTTGGAGCGGCTCCGCAGAACCGTCACGCGCCCCTGGACCATTATGGAAATTTGCGGAGGCCAGACACATTCGTTTCTGCGGTTTGGCCTCGACGAGCTGCTGCCCCCGGAAATCACGCTTGTTCATGGACCGGGCTGTCCGGTGTGTGTGACACCCATCGAGCTTATCGATCGCGCAGTGGCCATTGCGTCCCTGCCCGGTGTCATTTTCTGTTCCTTCGGCGATATGTTGCGGGTACCGGGCTCGCGGAGTGATCTGTTCCGCGTGAAAGCCCAGGGCGGTGACGTGCGGGTGGTGTATTCACCCCTGGATGCCGTCACCCTTGCCCGGCGGAATCCGCAGCGCGAAGTGGTTTTCTTCGCCGTGGGATTTGAGACCACGGCACCGGCCAACGCTATGGCGGTGTGGCAGGCCGCCCAATGGGGTCTCAAAAACTTCTCCGTGCTGGTGGCTCATGTCCGCGTTCCCCCGGCCATCGAGGCCATCCTCAGTTCACCCCAGTGTCAGGTGCGGGGATTTCTGGCGGCCGGACACGTCTGCACCGTGATGGGAACGTCCGAATATGAGCCAATCGCCCGCCGCTACCACGTGCCCATTGTCGTGACAGGCTTCGAGCCGCTGGATCTCCTCCAGGGGCTGACGATGTGCGTCGAACAGTTGGAACGCAATCAGGCAGAGGTCACCATCCAGTACCGCCGTTCGGTTCGGCCGGAAGGAAATCCCGCCGCCAAAGCACAGATTGAGCGGGTGTTCCAGGTGGTCGATCGCGCATGGCGAGGAATCGGCGTCATTCCGCAAAGCGGCCTGGGGCTCCGTCCCGAGTTTGCGGAATTCGACGCGGAAAAGAAATTTGCGGCCGCCGAGATTCTGCCGGAAGAATCGCCCGAGTGCATCGCCGGGGAGGTTCTCCAGGGGCACAAAAAGCCGCCGGAATGTCCCGCGTTCGGCTCCCGTTGCACGCCGGAACACCCGCTGGGGGCCCCGATGGTTTCGTCGGAAGGTGCGTGTGCGGCCTACTATCGCTATCGGCGAGCGCGCGCGGCCGGCGGATGAGCAACACCCGTCCGCGTTATGCCTGCGCCTTTTCCTTCACCGGGCCGAAGTGCGCGCCCCACTTGGCCGCCAGCTCCCGCCCCTCTTCCAGAAGCTGTGCCAGTTCCTGCGCCGAAAGCGGTTGCGGATTGCGGAAATAAGCAAGGTCCTGATGGAGCTGCTCGACACTGTTGATGCCCAGATTGACGCTCGCCACTCCCGGCAGCGAGAGGGCATACCGGATGGCGGCCTGGATGCGTTCGGGCTTATCGGACACCAGTCGGCCGACAGAGTTCGGGTTGCGGTAACTTCCCTTGGAAGGATCGGCGCCGCCCAGCACCTTCATCGCGATGATCCCCACCTGCTTTTCCCGCGCGATGGGAAGCACATCTTCCTCGAAGTTGTAGGTGTGCCGGTCGACGTAGTTGACGGCCGCCAGGAGCACGTCCACCTCACCCGTGTTCAGGAACTGAGCGAACCGGCCCGGCAGATTATGGCCGGAAATCCCCACAAAGCGGCATTTCCCCGCCTTCTTTTGCTTGACCAGCCAGGTGAACACGCCTTCCGGGTCGAGAGCCCCTTCCACCTTCCGATTGCCCACACTGTGGTAATAGAGCAGGTCCACATAATCGGTCTGCAGAAGGCGGAGCGATCGACTGAGGGAGCGCTCACCTTCCTCGACCGTGTCGGCGGGCACCTTCGTCGCCAGGAAGACCTCTTTCCGCCGGTTCTTCATGACCAGGCCGACACCTTCTTCCGCCCGCACATAGGCCGGGGCCGTGTCGATCGAGTTAATCCCCGCGTCGATCGCCGCATTGACGACCGCAGCGATTTCCTCGACCGATCGCGAATTCCCACACGGAGCGGTGCCCAGCGTGAAGATGGTGATCTCCTCACCGGTGCGCCCGAGGACGCGGCGCGGGAGCGGTTCGCTGCCGACCGTTGAAGCCACGCTGGCCTGGGTTTTGCTGAGCACGGCGGGCACGAACACGGCTCCACCGGCAACCGCGCCCGCTTGCTTCACGAAATCCCGACGGGAAAGGGAGTTGTGCTTTGTCATGGCTGGATCCTTTCTTCTTTCTACTGAGCACATGGAGGCCTACAAAACCTGGCCAGGAGTTTCCCAAATGATTCAAGGAAGCTCTGCACAATTTGTTTGACGAATGGCCCAAACTGATGTCTTGGGCATGGTTCTTGGAAACACAACGGACAGCGACTGCAGGGGCAATTCATGAATGGCCCCTACCGAATGGAAGTTTCCACCTATTGGGCGAGGATTGCTCAGGCAAATCTCAAGCCGCAGGAACAAAGGCCGCCGAATAGATGACTTCGGCAAACCCCTCATGTGGGCTCGACAACACGCCATTATTGTCAAGCGAAACAAAATAAAGTCAAATAGTAGCAAACAATTACCGGATTGCGGTGATCCAGGAGCGGCCTACGGTTTCCCGCTGCGATTCCGTTGTTGTGTGGAATCTCTCAACTCGGTCGGAGGGCATTGGTATCACATCCCGTGTTTTGGTCCGTCATTGGGAGGAGGTCGGATATGAGTGACAAACATCACCTGTACCGATGCGAGGAATGCGGCCGTGT
>NZ_JACIYL010000350.1 GCF_014359955.1 Thermogutta sp.
GTGAACCAGCCCCCCAAGCCGTTCTGCGGAGGCGACTTGGACTCAGCTTTCTCTTCTTTCTCTTCTGAATGGGCCACAGCCGGTTCCGACTGTTTGGGATGCCCCGTCGGATGGGCAGCGACTGGCTTGTCGGTCCTCTGCAAGCCGCTGTCTGACGGCCCAGCCTTCGACAAGCCAGGGCTGCCGCCCGAACCCGCCGGCTGCATGGACGACGAGGTCCCCGGAATCACCAACTCCGGACCAACAGGAGCGAATTGATTCGCTGGACCTGACTGGACAGTTTGGGAACCGTCCGGCTTCTCGGGTCCAGGGACGCCAGACAGAATTGGCGGCATGCGTTGTTCCGGAAGCCCCAGTCCTTCGGCACCAGGTGCTCGCGAAGTCCCCTGAATTCGTTCCCTCAATTGCTGAACGAAATCTTCCAACCGCTTTCGCAATTCTCCAAAACGTTCTCCCGCAGGTCCCGGTGAGACCTCGGGGGCGTTTTGCCCTATTTCCTGGGAACGATCTCTCCACTCGCGAAGTGCCTCACGCCGGGCGCGCAGACGCTCCCGCAGAGTCTGGCCGAGACCGCGTCTTGCGCTTAAGGACGGTCCGGATTCAACCAGATCGGAAGGACCAGGTCCCTCGTCCTGAAAAGCCGAAAACATTGCCGGGGTATTCTCCCCCACGACCTGACCCCGCGGCACGGCGGCCGGTCCCTCCCCTGCCCTTTTCGGTGCCGGATGATCCCAGAACATGCCGCACACCACGCAAAGGCCGACTAGCGCCCAATACAGATCCCGTCGCATTGGCAATTCTCCAGGCAGGAGCTCGGATTTCGTCCACTGCGTTTCATCGCAGGCTTAGCGCATTGTATCCTGTTCGCCAGTTCAGAACAGCGCGAACGTGCGTACTCGCCAGTCGGCGGACGACCGAGACAGGAACATCACTACTTGATAAGCCGTTTGAGCTCTCGCTCCAGCTCGGCTGCCGTGACGTTCCGATTGACGACCCGTCCCTGGTCATCCAGCAGAATCATGAGCGGCAGCGTGACGACTCCCAGCTCCACCGCCGGGCGGCTCTCCAATCCTCCCGGTTCGTAAATCTGCGGCCAGCTCAGCCGTGCCTCGGCCAGGTAAGCCTGCATATCTTCCAGTCGGGTATCCACATTGACCCCCACAATGGCCAATTTGCCGCCGTAGCGTGTGATGAGGTCCTTCAGGATCGCCATGTCCGTCTTGCAGGGCTCGCACCAGCTCGCCCAATAGTGGAGCAGCACCACCTTGCCACGATACGCGGCCAGGTCAACGGTGCCGCCCTGCGGATCCTTTCCTCTAAATTCCAGCACCTGACCCTCCAGGCCCAAGCGACGCAGGGCCCCTTGTGCTTTCGGAGCCTCTGGCGCATTCGGAAACCTTTTCACCACCTCTTGATAAAGGGCTTTCGCCCCTTCTACGTCGTCCATGTATTCCTTTCCGATGGCCAACTGCATCAGCGCGCTCGCCGCATCGGGAGCATCAGGATACTGTTTCAGGAATTCCTGAAGGTTCTCCGCCCATTTCTTCTGCACGGCGTCGTAGCTCGCACCGGGAGCCTGCAGAGCCAGCGAGTATTCGGCCGTCAGTTGGCGGAACCGCACATAGGCAGCCAGGTCTCGCTTGGCCGGATCTCTGCTCAGACGCGCATAGAGGGCCGCCAGGCGTTCGCCTCCCTGGGGGAATGTCCCCGCCTGAACGGACGCCGAGACGAAATCCGCTAACTGGCGAATCCACATCGCCTTGTCTTCCGGTCGTTCGCTTTGAGCTTCCAACGCCTCGAGGATGTCAGCTCGCTTCGCATTGAGGGCCGCCTGCTGTTCCAGGGTTTGTGCGTCTTTCGCGGCGGCCTCCAGTTTTTCCAGCTCGTCAAGAAGTTTCTGCATCTCTTCGGTAACCCCAGCCGTGGCCTCGGGCTGGGAAGGAGCCACTGCAGGCGGGCGGAAAAAGAGATTGGCGGCAGAAGCCAGCACCGCCTGATCCTCAATGAGCTGCGGAGCGGTAATCAGTTTCCAAGCCGACCCGACCTGAATCAACGTCCCCAATAGAAATTGCACCGTGCCTTTGTCTGTCTCCGCAAAAGCGAGGGCATTTTCGTAGACGATCAGATCGGTTTTGGGACCGTCGGGACTGGCGGGCACAACGCCCGGACGATGCCCGCTGAACTGAACCCACTTCACAGTCCCCAGGGAGGACACCTTGCTGGCCGCTCCTGCGAATTGAACCCCCGCCTGAGCAAGCAGCTTCTTGATCTCGGCTTCGGTCTCTGCGTTCAGACCGAGTCCAGCCAGCTCGCTCGACGTCAGCAAGAGAGATTGAAACCTTCCCGGATTGTTGGCAACCAGGGACCGAATAGCTTCTTCCGCAAGCTCTTCCGGGGAGATCTGTTGCCAGCGATCGATGACCCCATCCTGGTTGCTGTCAATCGCCCAGCGGGTACCGGCCGTGGTCAACCAGCGAAATTGGTCCACCTTCCCATCCCCGTTGGAATCGATGTCCCTGTAAACCTCCAGTCCGTTCTGGAAATAGCACCAGGTATCCACCCGATTGTCCCCATTGGTGTCCAGGAACCGCCGCAAGACGTATCCGCGACCATCCTTGACCACCCAACCCACATCCTTCCCTATCTTCTCCGCAGCCACGGTACATTGCGCCATTTCCTCCTTTGTGGGGATATCGATCTCCACTCCTGGCTGCATTGGTTTGAGATCTAAAGTCTGTTCCACGGTGGGAGGGGCCGACTCGAGCCGGGCAGACCCGGACAGAACGCCAATCAAAGCGAGAGCAAGACTTGAAAGCATCAACGGACACTGCCGCAGAGTCATCACGTACCTCCTTGCGGATCGGGATCTTTCACCCAAACTGGACTCAGTCGGGAGACAATGGCTCCCGTTTCGGTTGCATTTCGGGGGAAACCGCCTCGAAACCCGGTTTTCAACCCCGTATTCGCAGGCGTCTTGGCCATGCCCCGGGGAGTTGAATGGGGTGGCTTTATCCCGGACTTTACACACTCCCGGCAAAGGCTACAATAGGAAAATGAAACGTGTGTCAGGCCTTTGCAGTCAGCAGCGTAAGTACGGCGGCCTGGAAAGAACCGCGTCATGGTGGTGTGGCCGTCAATACACACGGCGCTGTTTCGGTCGTTGTATTGATAGCGCCTAAATGGCACCCGGAAAGGAGAGGGGCTACTCGTTTTGGGTAGCTTTTGCGGTTACACGTGGAACTGGCTGACTGTGGTCCACCTGTCGAGGTGACCGGAGTTTACGCGCGCATAGCTCAGTAGGTTAGAGCGCGTCCCTGATAAGGACGAGGTCCCTGGTTCGAGTCCAGGTGCGCGCACTTCGGCGCTGTGTGGAGCGCGCGATTACGAAACTTCTCGCGGTGTGCGATTAACGAAGAACCCATCCGAGAACGAAACAGCGACCGGGAGTTCTGGCCGGTTGGGGCGTTTTCGGATAGGTTCTTCGGTGTGGAAATCGGCGGAAAATTCAAAAGCTGACAAGGGCTGATACGCTGACACGCGCTGATGCGTTGTCGCTGTTAGCTCATTTCAGCTTCGTTTGTTTAGCGTGGGGATGTAGCTCAGTTGGGAGAGCGCCTGCTTTGCAAGCAGGAGGTCGTCGGTTCGAATCCGATCATCTCCACTAAGTTGGCGAGAATGGTGGTGTTGTCGAGCGTTTGGCTTTCGGGGGTGGCTTTTCAACAGATAATAGATTTCATTCTCGAGCCGGTTCTCTTTTAGGATTCCTCTCTTAGTATTCGTATTCTCATTTGGTGGCCCTCCGTATTCTCGTTTAGTATTCCTCTTTTAGCACTCACGGGCGGTTCTTTTCCAGTATTCTCAAGCCAGTGCTCTTCGGTGGGCTGCGGGTCGTCAAATACAGATGCCGGTGTCTCGTCGGCCTTGAAGATCGATGTTCTTGGGGCCTCTCTGGGGTCGACTGCTCAGAAATAATTTGCCAAGCGAAGATGATCAAGAGATCATCATCAAAGGATGATCAGCAGACCATCATCAAAAGACATCAAAAGATGATCAATAGATCATCAGGTGTCCACTGGCACACCATGCTTAGCGGTGCGCTTCGCTGTCCGCCTGAAAGAGCCGCTGCAAGCCGGACGGCCTTCCGGAAATTATTTTTTCGATTATGCGATCCCGGGCGATACGTCTCCCGCTTTCGCGCACGGGCCGTGTAGTTAAACCCCGGTGTCAACAAAAGCTGTATGCGCTGTATGCACCGCGTGTTCTTCGGAGCGATGCCATTATCACAGCGCACCCATTCCTCGTGCCATGGATACAGTTCCCGACAACGCACTCCATTCCCAGTTACTTTTTGAAGCGTGGCGAC
>NZ_JACIYL010000351.1 GCF_014359955.1 Thermogutta sp.
CCACCAGATGACCGATGTGGATCGGCCCATTCGCGTAAGGTAAGGCGCTGGTTACGAGGATCCGTCGTGCCATTGCGTTCTCGCTTATTTCCGTGCCAGGAATGACGCAGGATGGGTATTGCGGGCTTCACACGACCCAGAACCCGCATTGTATCCCCTGTCCCGCCGTGGCGGGAGTGGGTTTTTGGCCAGACGCGCCACAAGCCGGGAGAGTGGTTTGGGGAAGAATGGAAGCGCCGAGACAGAAAAACCACCGCTTTTTCGCGGTGGTCTGCCTGAAGGAGCGAACCCGATTCGGAGGAAGGCCGTCGGTTCAGGAAGTGGTGGCCGACTTTTTGGGGACGATGTCGATTTGCAGGGCGGGGTCGGCGGCCGGGACGTACGTCGTCGGCAACCCCAGCTCCCGCCGCACAATGTTGGTGCCCTGGGCAATCGCGGCGGCTTTATAGAAGGCGATCTCCCGATTGCAGCCCTGTCGGCCGAAACCGCAGTCGCTCGTGATGACCAGTTTTTCCGGCGGGATGTATTTCAGGGCGCGACGGATCTCGGCGGCCACATCTTCGGGACGGTCGGCCTGCAGGGTGCGATGGCTCACCACTCCCACGGCAATCTTCTTGGGCAATCCCTTGCTCAGCGATCCGAAAAGCTCAATATCCTTGAAGTTGCGGTCCTTCATCTCGACCGTCCAGACATCTCCCTTCGCCTCATACAGGTACATTTCCAGAGACGCGGCGTAACTCGTATCTTCCATGACCCGTTGCATGTTGGGATTGCCCCAGCAGGTATGGATCCAGATTTCCACGTCGTCCAGCCCTTCCACTTCGCGGTTGTAGGCCTCCAGCATGAAACGGACGTCGGGATGGTCCTTGCCGAGCGAGTTCGCCATGAAGTGGAAGCAGGGCTCTTCGACCTGAATGCATTTGCAGCCGGCATCGCGGAGGGCCCGCAACTCCTTGTTCATCGCCACCGCCAGATCCCAGATGAGTTCCCGTTTATCCTTGTATTTATCCGTGTGGATATCCAGGAACAGACTCATCACCTGAGAGCAACACGTGCCGAACCGGACGGGCTTGCGGGTTTTGGCCTGCGTGATCCGCCAGATTTTGGGATAGTCGAGAGGGCGATGCTCCACCTTATCCACGACGATCGGCCAGCGCCAGCCTGTGTAAATTTCGTGCAGCAGTGTTCCCGGAGGATAACGCAGCCAGGGAGAGCGTGTTTCCTCCGACTGCAGATAATCGCCTTCCAGACCTTTCCAGCGCTGCAGCGGATAGTGATGCCAGGAGCGTCCGGCGAAGTCTTCGTCACAGTGGAAATCTCCGTGGGTGATGATGTCCAGACCGGCGCGTTCCTGGTCACTGACGACGACGGCCAGCGCGTCCTGAAACTTCTCCCGGAATCGCACGTCCATCATGCAGGTATCCAGTGGACGCCCCCACATGCTGACGTCGAACCACCGCGGCCGGGGAAACGAACCTGTCGTCGTGCAGGGCAACATGATGTCCTTGGTGACGGTGAACATGGTGCGTGCTCCTTCAATCAAGAGGCCTCCGCTCAGGCCGACACCTGTCCATCGGGCACATCGTCCGAGGACTTCTGCCAATTTGTGCTGGCATTTTAGTTGTAAGCCGGACGAGGTGCAACAGTGGGAGGCGGAAGGCCGCTCTCGCGCTCGCCCGGAACACCCAGCCGGGAGAATCTGCGCGACTGTGGCTTTTGCACGACCAGCAAGCCAACAACCGAGCGCCCAAAGCGCTAAAAAGCACTAACAAGAAAAGGAAAAGGTGGGGCGAGACCCTTGTCTCGACCCACCCGCCGTGCTGCTCATCCAACAGTTGTGGGTCAAAGGAGAATCATTGCGAGCTGTAATACTCGGGGTTGTTTGGCCAGATGTCGCCCGTCGTGGCATCGTATTGCCATCCGGCGCCTCCGGTGACGACGCCGGTTGGCTTCTGGCCGGGCGTGGCCACCGCCACGACAGCGTTACTGTTGTTGTACGGGTTGACGGGCAGTTTTCCGGTGATGTAGGGACCGTACGGATAGTTGGGGCCCGGCGTGCCGATTTCACCGGCCGCGTTGGTGGCGTTGTAAAGCTGAGGGAGGTCATTGTTAACAAGCTGGGGGTAGGTCCCGTGGTGCACCCGATAAAGCTCGATTTGCGAGCGGAGGGTGTGCATGTTGAATTCCAGGGCACTCCGCTTAGCATCTGCCGTGGACGATGCGAACTGGGGAATGATGACGGCCGCCAGAATGGCCATGATGACCACCACGATAAGAACTTCGATGAGCGTGAAGGCTTTCCGCACGTGTGGGGACATGGATGTGCACCTCCCAAGTCGTTTTGATGTTGCCGCGTTAGTTCCGCGTGATTCGCCGTGATACCTGTTGTCCGACAGTGAAACTCGAACTTTTCCCGGCCCTGCGTTCAGCTCCCAGCGCGTGGGTGCTTTCAGCAGGGTTGCTTTTCTGATTGACCATAGATCACGTTTTGCGAAGAGGCAAATAAGTGACCGGTGGAAATGAAAAATCATGGAAAAACTCCTGTGCTGCGAGACGAATAATCCGTGCGAAACGGATATGCAGCCGGTCCTTCCGCCGTCATTCCGGGATACGCCTGGTACACGTGAAAAAGAGGGCCAAGACGGGCGCCTCGCCGGGGTCGTCAAAAACAACCAGCGGGGTAGGTGTGGATCAGTTGAGAGGGACAACCTTCACGACAATATCCCCGAAATTGTCGCTCAGCTCGGCCGCGCTATCGTTGATTCGGAGGAAAAGCGTCCCGGTTCGTTCGGCGGTCAGCACAGAGCCTCGCCCCACAGCGATTGGCTGAAGGAAACTCCCGCGAGTGTTGAGCTCCGTGCCAGGCGGTGGCGGAGAATCCTCGACGGGCACGATGGCCGCCAGCAGGGTTCCCAGGGGATAACCGCGCACGTAGCGGATGGTCACGCCCTGGGGTTCGCACTCCCATGGTCCGCCGTCCTGGGCCACGACAAAACGCCCACTGGCAGTCAGTTGGTAGCGCTGGCCGACCTCCACTCGCAGCCCGGAGTTTTGCCATCCTTTTCCCGCCTCGATCCGGACCACGCTTCCGCCGGTCAGGACCGGTGAGCCGGGTGTGAAATCGGCGGCGGTCCGCACGAAATCATATCCGTAATCGAGGTCCGCCAGGACGATCAGCCATTGATACTCCGCAGTCCTCCAGGCGGGTCCTAAAAGTTTCAGGAAATTCTCGTTGAAGGTTTGCAGGTTTCCCTGCCGGATGAATTGCGGCAATTTCTTGAAGGCGGGTTGAAATCGGGGATCGTGGGCAAACAGCGCCGTAGCGGCCCAGCACCAGCCGTAAGGCTCCAGATCGCGATGGGCCGTGGGCCCAAAGTTGAGGATGTCGGTCAACGAGAGCGGCCGCTGTTGGGTGACGGCGTCCCGGACGATCTTGATTCGCCCCCACATGGGCACCTCCTCGCGGGATTTGGGAACCACACCCAATCGGAGCGTCTGGCCGTCCCAAAAGTGGGTTCCCAACAGCTCGGCGATTCCCTCGTTGTACCAGGGAGGAATCCAGTCACCGAAATGCGCTCGCAGGAATCCGTGTGTTCCCTCGTGGATCAGCAGATGACGACGATAGTACGCACTGGGTTGTTCGTAGATCCACAACACATTGCCCACAGAAAATCCGTTGGCAAATGGCGGGAGCCAGGAAGGAAGCACCCCCAGCTCGCGAAAAGGTCGCGGGTCTTTCATCAGAAAACCGGTCATTTTCCAGGGGCGGCTGTCGGGGGTGATGCCGAAAAACGCACACCACTGCGGATAAGCCGCATCGAAAACGCGTCCCAGTTCGTCAATTTCCGGAGTGATGGGAAGGTCCGTGTACAGCGTCAGGCGAGCGGAGCTTATTTTGTGAAGACCGGCCTGGAGCAGTCGCGAATCGTCAATCGGGAACCCGGGATACCGCCGGCCGGAAATGTCCGCGCCTGGGCCCTGGGCCACGACTTCGCCCGCAGTCAGGAACAGAGAAACGGCCCAAAGACTCACCAGAAAACGGCCCGTCCAGTCTGTTTGACGGTGATGCCGGTCGTTTTCCCGGAAGCGAACCACTGGAACTCCGCGGCGCGAGGACTGGCTCATGTTGACGCCGGTGGGAGAAAACACCATGGAGACCCTCCCACATTCCGCCGGCAACGAAACGTTTCAATCCCAGTACGAGAGCTTTTTCACATAGCTCAGACAGCTTGTGGTCATAGCCTGAAAGACGGCCGCATGCTTTTCAAACTCGCGATCCCAGCCCTGGGCGAAAAATACGTAGGTCCCCTGTTCGGTGCGGACACAATGGACCTGAGCCGTGCAGATG
>NZ_JACIYL010000352.1 GCF_014359955.1 Thermogutta sp.
CCGGACTCGGTTGCACTTTCGCTTTCTGGTGCGAAGGGATTGCCGGGGACCGATTCTCGCCGTCCTGCGTGTTGATCATACTCCCCGCGGCTGAATACCGGCGGATTGGTCATACCGTAGTTGAGATAGATACCGGCATCGCGAGCCCGGGCCCGGCGAAGGGCGTCGAAGTACGCTTTTTCCGGCCAGGGACCCTCGGTCAGATACACACCGTTGTATTCCAGGAGGGAACCCTTCCGGAAGTGGAGATGGCTGATCGCGAACATGTACTTGGTGAGGGCCTGATAATACTGGATTTCCGCTTCCGCTCGCCGCTGCTGAGCGTTGAGCAAAAGGTCCAGTGTGGCCGTCCCCGCGTCATACATCGCCGTGACCGCGCGGACTTCATTTTCCGCAGCGACCGTCCTGTTGTAGTTGGTCTGGGCCAGTGTGTAATATTCGTCGATCTCGCGCAAGACCCAGGCAATCTGGTGAGAGATTTCCAGCTCCTGCTCCTGGAGGATCGCTTTCTCGCGGGCAAGGTTGAGCTGCGCGTTGCGGACAGCGGCAAGTTCTTTCCGGAAACCAATGGGGATCTGCAACTCCATCCCCAGCTCCCAGTCCTGGAAGTCGCCCGACGTGAGCGAACCGTAGGCATTGGACTTGCTGTTATCGGGATCGAGCAAGTCGTGTCCCAGGCCGTTCCATCGGTAAAATCCGAAGAAATCCAGCCGCGGAAGCAGGTAGTTCTTGGCCGCGATCAATTCCAGCTCGGCCTTCTTCACGCGCCACTTTTCCCGCCGCAGGAGCGGGTTGCGGACGAGGGCCTCGGCGTGGACATCGTAAAAGTCGAACTGGACCTTTGCACGTGTGGGCTCGTCCTTCGGTCTGATGAGCCGTCCGTCAGTAGCGGCAAGCCCCATGAGATAGCGGAGATTATTTTCCGCCTTGTAAAGCGAGCTGAGTGACTGTTCCACCGCAGCGCGGAAGGCCAGGTATTGCTGGCGGGCCTGGGCTTCTTCCTGGGCACTCCCCCCGCGACCGCCGACCTCGTACTTCGCCCGAACTTGTCGCCACGTCTGCAAGGCGGCGTCCCGTCCCGCAATGACCGTGTCGAGCTGGCGATAGGCGAGATAGAGGGTCCAGTACGCCTTTTCCACGTCCAGGAGGAGTTCCGAAACCGACTGTTCAAACTCCGCCAGCCGCTGATCCGTTTCCAGTCGGGCGATGAGCACTCCGTTGTACACCCCCGGAATGGTGTTGGGACCGGCAATCCGATTGAAGGTCACCCCCGCACCCTGGAGTAACGGTTGCCGGAACTCTGCCTGAAGATTGGCCGTCCAGTTACTGGGCCAGGCTCGGCTGGCCGTCGCGTTGTTCCATTCGTAGCCCACATTGTGACTGATGCTGAACGTTCCGCCCGTTGCGTAAGTCTTCGACAACTGCGTCTGGAATGTGCCGAGGTCCTGGCGGAAAGCCGACGGCCGGAAGAATGTCACAAAACCTGCCACGTTCTGCGGAGTGTCCAGCTTTTGCCAGAAAAGGCGTGTGCTCAGTTGCGCATCAAATTCAGCCAGCACCGCTTCGACCCCGGTGCGAGGATTGGTCTCCTGCCGGGCGGGGTCGTAAATCGATGCCGCACCTTCGGGAGCCACCGTGAGCGTCGTTTCCGGGAGACGTGGGGCACCGACATCCGGTTGATTGAGACTGCGGAGGATCTTGCTATTCTGAAGCGCGATCCGCACCGCCTCTTCGAGGGAAAGATCCCAGTATTCTTTCACCTCACTGTTGGAAATTGTAAAGGGCGGCAGAACCTTTTGGACTTCGTCGAGGGAATCGGCTTCCACGTCCGGATACTCAATTTGCGTGGCCTTGTCCACGTAGTGGGAGAGATCGCCGTCTTCATGGAGGAAAAACGGTTGCTGGGGACGGCAACCGACCATGCCGGCGATCACAATTCCGCAGACCGTTGTGAGCATGCCTCTCGGCAGCTTCATGGGCGACATCCTCTCTGATGCAGCGGCTCTTCTGGCGGAGATCAACGCGCGCCCCAAACCACAACGGGGGCGCGTTAAATCCTGCGGAATTGTTATCGACGAGTTGACCGTTAAACTTTGACAAATCGGATTATCTTAACACCCTGTTCGTTGCGTGGGCGGCGCGAACCTTCACCGTGTGAGAACACAAACAATCAGGGCAAAATAAGCGAAAAAAAAGCAAGCAGGGAAAACAATCGCGACAAACGCCGGACGGCCCCGCCCAAACGCTTCGGAGAAAAGGTGCATCACTCAGAGGCTTTTTGGCCGAAGAGTGTCAGCACAATTCGCCGTCCCGAATTGTGCCGGCGGTGCTCGCAGAGAAAGATCCCCTGCCAGGTGCCCAGGGCCAGCCGACCATTGCGGACCGGGATGAGGACACTGCACCCCAGGATGGAGCATTTTCCATGGCCAGGCATGTCGTCGGCCCCCTCCACCGTGTGGACGTACCGAAAGCCCTCCGGGACGAGATGATCTAAAAGCCGGTCGAGATCGGCCGCCACGTCGGGGTCGGCGGATTCGTTGATGGTCAGCGAAGCCGAGGTATGCTGTAGAAATACATGGAGAAGCCCCCGCTGGAACTGCCGCAACTCCGGGAGCGCCTCCACGATATGTCGCGTGATGGGATGAAATCCTTTTCCGAACCGTGGCAGCTCGATTTCTCGCTGAACCCAATCCATTTCTATCATTCACCCTGTGTTTCGCAGCCTTCGAATATTGCCACAACTTTCTGTTGCCACTCCAATTCTCTGCCAATATGCAACGTGCGATTCATTTTCGCAAGATTGCCGAATAAAATGAGGTGACACGAATAGACCGATCGAGGAATGGGCCCAGCCGTCCCGGCGGACGTGAAATCGCCGCTTCGGCCGCACCAACACCTTTGGCAGAATCGGGACCCGAGTATGACCTGCAAGCACCTACAAGAGCTCTACGCCCTGTGTGAGAGGTATAACCTGAAGATCACGGGTGCAGAACTCGTTCGCATTGTCTGTCCCACATGTGGCGTGGACGAAGTCTGTCCCAACGTCCTCACGGAAGAGTACGAGAGGCGTCACGGCGAGGATTCAGGTCGGGAGACCACCCAGTCCCAGCCGCAAGAGTCTTCCTCGGCCAAACCGTCGGCGTGAGCGGTTGACGTCGCTTCTCCAAGTCGCCTTTCCAATCGCAACCCCGGTGAGGCAGATTGGGCGGTCGTCTGGGTGGTCTTTCGGGAAGAAACCGCCCAAGTGTCGGAGCCGTTTCGGTTTCCGCTTCCGAGGAAAATCTCGCGTGAAATTTTTTCGGCTGGCCGGTGCACCCAACGACAGTCCCTATTCGCGCGGAAAACATCCACCATTACACTAACGTTTTTCTTCGTCCCATGGACGAGCTTTTTTGACGCTCCGGGCGTACAAAATAAATAGGGGTGGAAGCCTGACCCATCCCACCGGCTTTCGGGTGGTCACAACGAAACATTTTTGCCTGAAAAAGGAGTGGAACCATGCCAGCAGTTGTCAACCAGGAAACATGCAACGGTTGCGGTGAATGCGTGCAGGCTTGCCCGCTGGATGCAATCAAGATCGAAAATGAAAAGGCCCACGTCGACCCGGATACTTGCGGCGACTGCGGGGCCTGCGTTGACGTCTGCCCGACGCAATCCATCACACTTTCCTGACCCCGCGGGTGCCCCCCGACAAACCCGCACACCCGGTAAGGCCCCAATGAGTCCGCCTGAGATAACACTCAGGCGGAGGTTGTCTTTTTGGAATCCTTTGCAACCCGCCTGTGGGGAATGCGCTGCTTTGCGGGCCAAGCCACGCAGGCTGGTGATTGCCAGGGCAATGAGGCGGGAGATGGGTCATTTTCGCGTCTTCATGAACCGCCTGAAGCCGGGCAGCGGACCGGTCGCGCTGGCAACGTATTTGGGAAGCCGGACGACCTCCCCGTTAGCCCATTCGACAAACCCTCGCTCGTGGCAATCCGCCGCAAAGTCGAGAATTGTTTTCTCAGCCAGTGCGGGATCCACCTCGGCCAGCGCCACAACGAACCAGCCTGCAGGAACAGGCCAGTAGCCGCCGTTTTGGTACGTCTCGGGAGAAGCCCTGCAGACTTCCCAATAGATACCGCCTGGCAAGTGGCGGATCTTCCCTTTCTGCACAATCTCGTGATAATGATCGCGGAAGTAGGCGCCGATTGCTCGGCTCTGGGCGGGCGATGCCACCCCGAGATACACGGCAAAGGCCGACCCCCAGATGTCGGGTTGTCGGCACTGATGCGTGGCCGCGAGAAAAAGACCTGTTTTGCCATCCCATAGAGTTGTTCGGATCCCCTCCGCCAGG
>NZ_JACIYL010000353.1 GCF_014359955.1 Thermogutta sp.
CACATCTGAGACTATGCACTTTGCCACCTTTGCTGTTCCCATGACGCTTGTGGGCGTAGGATTGGGACGGTGGGTCTTCCGACGAATGTCGCAGAATACGTTCGACATGGCAGCCCTCATGCTGGGGGGCATCGGCGGGGTCTGGCTGCTCCTGGGGTAAAAATATTGTGTGAAGAGTGTGGTCTATTGTGTATGTTTTACGCCCCATTTTGGGCGACTCGAATCAGGAGCTTCAGCGGATCAGGCCGGTTTGACCGAACCGCGAAACGCCGCTGGTTTGGCTTCCCGGCCCAGGATGCGATAATAGAGAGT
The DNA here is from genome assembly GCF_014359955.1 of Thermogutta sp. Lineage (GTDB taxonomy): Bacteria > Planctomycetota > Planctomycetia > Pirellulales > Thermoguttaceae > Thermogutta. The sequence continues at coordinate 313 of NZ_JACIYL010000353.1, forward strand.
CCTCAAGGAGAACCAACCTTGCGATATCCAGCGTCCCTCCAGAATTTGATGCCGGCAACCGAGGGAAAGCTCCGTGCCGCGTCGCTTTCCGCTTTCCTGGTTCTCGTGGTGATGGGGTTAGTTCTTGGATCGGGGTGTTCTCGGGAGCATTCCGAAACTTCCAGCACGAAGACAGAGAGCCGGGCGGCGAGTGCTGATCAGTTAACACATCCCGCGGGAGGAAGGACCACCGAAGGCAACCCGGCATTGTGGGGATTTCCACCGGAGCAGGGGGAACCGTGGCCGATCCGCATGAGTTCTGAGCCGCTCTCGCCGACGCGGGAAGCCAACACGGGAGAACCGAACGTCCGTTGGCCGAACTACCGAGTGCCCCGCGAAATCATCTTCACCGCTCCGCCGGTGCCGTCCCAGATTGTCGGACCAGCCAAGAATGGTGCGGATGCTGAAGCGACCCAGTGAGTCCGTTCCGCGCGCAAAGTTTGGAGGGCCCGGCTCCACTCCCGCTGGTCACTGTTCGTAACAGGGGGTCGGGGGGCGGTAATGTGAAAGGTCAATCGAGCGGAACCACTCGATCGTCCGCATGAGGCCTTCACGGAGTGGAGTCTTGGGTTCCCACCCGAGTTTCTGTTTGGCCAGGGTGATATCCGGACGGCGGCGAACGGGATCATCGGCGGGCAACGGTCGAAAGACGATTCTGGATTTGGAGCCGGTCAACTCGATGACAAGTTTGGCCAGTTCCAGGATGGTGAACTCTTCGGGATTGCCGAGATTGACGGGACCAGTGAAATCCTCGGGATTTTCCATCATCCGGATGATGCCTTCCACCATGTCGTCCCGATAGCAGAAAGATCGGGTTTGAGAGCCATCGCCATAAACCGTGATGTCTTCTCCGCAGAGGGCCTGGCGAATGAAGTTGGACACCACCCGGCCGTCGTAGGGGTGCATCCGCGGTCCGTATGTGTTGAAGATCCGCACGATGCGGATGTTTACCCTGTTCATGCGGTGATAATCCATGAAGAGGGTTTCTGCCGCGCGTTTGCCCTCGTCATAGCAGGCGCGGGGACCGATGGGGTTGACCGCCCCGCGATATGTTTCGGGTTGGGGATGGACTTCCGGGTCCCCATAGACTTCGCTGGTCGAGGCCTGGAGGACTTTGGCGCGGCAGCGTTTGGCCATCCCCAGCACGTTGATCGCTCCCATCAGGGAGGTCTTCATGGTTTTGATCGGGTTGTACTGGTAGTGGCCCGGGGCGGCCGGGCAGGCGAGATTGTAAATCTCGTCCACTTCTAGCCAGATGGGCAGCGTGATGTCGTGACGGATCAGCTCGAAGTTCGGCTTGTTGAGTAGATGGGCGACGTTGGACTTCTGGCTGGTGAAAAAATTGTCCAGACAGATCACGTCATGACCCATCTCCACAAGACGTTCGCACAGATGCGAACCGAGAAAACCGGCACCGCCTGTAACCAGGATGCGTTTGACAAGCGACATCGTACCTCCTTACACTGATTGCTTCAGTGCAGTCCCTTATCGACTCCGCAAACTCCCGAGTTTCTCCTTCGAGGCTGGCTTCCTCACGTTATGAACATTCCCATGGCCGGGGGATTTAAACAGCCAGGGTTTTCCAAATGTCCCCGTTTCAGTAGGAAGCCGTCAAACTGGGCACATCATCGGGGACGGTCTTTTCGACCTGCCACGGTTCTTTCCAGTTTGATGGGGAGCCGCCGGATTGGGAATACGATTTTCCGAGAAATTGGGCGACTGCTTCCAGGAGTTGCTCCCGGTGCACCGGCTTGGGGACATATCCCGAAAAACCCGATTCCAGGAACTGCTCCACACATTGGGGATCATTATGGGCGGTGAGGGCCAGAATGGGGATGGTGCAACCGCTCTGCCGAAGTTCCCGGACGGCGGTGATCCCGTCCATTTCAGGCATTTCCACGTCCATGAGGATGAGGTCGAACGGGCGGCGGTGATGCCGGGCCTCGCAGTACTGGGCAATCGCATCTCGGCCGTTTTCCACCGTGATGACCGTCAGACCGGTCTTTTCCAGAATCCGCTGGACGAGCCGACGATTGTCGAGAAAATCCTCTGCGACGAGGACGCGGCCCTTGAGGCGGCCGGGAATGGTCCGCGGACTCCGCGCGGAAGGCAAAGCCGATGGGCTTTGCTGTTTGGTGCCCATGAGTCGGTTTCGATCGAGCGCCGCCGCGTTGTCGAGATCCTGGCCGTCGACCAGGGGTACGTTTTCCAGTGGCCCGGTGGCCACCCGAACGTGAAAGACCGTGCCTCTACCTGGCGTGCTCTCCACCGCAATATCTCCACCGAGCAGACGCGCCAGACGCCGACTGATGAGAAGTCCCAATCCTGTGCCCCCGTATTGACGGTAGGTTCCGGCTTCCCCTTGGCGAAAAGGTTGAAAGAGTCGGCCGATCTGGTCGGGTGACATTCCCACTCCTGTGTCGCAAACGCGAAATTCCAGGAGCGGCTGGTCGACAGGTGTTCGATCGAGTTCGATTTCGATCCACACCCGACCCTCGCGGGTGAATTTGATGGCGTTGTCGGTGAGGTTGACCAGAATCTGCCGCAACCGTGTGGGATCGCTCTGAATCGTCTGAGGGATAGAGCCTTTGATTTCCACCTCCATGCGAAGGTTTTTCTCCCGAGCCTTTCCGGCCAGCATGCGCACCACGTCCCGGGCAATCGCAATCGGATCGGTGGGAATGCGTTCCACTTCCATTCGGCCGGACTCCAGCTTGGAATAATCGAGAATCGTGTTGATCATCTCTAGAAGGTGCTCCGAGTTGCGGACGAGACCTTCGGTCGCTTCCAGAATGATTGGGTCGGGCTGCAAAGATGGCTGCGGGGAACCGGACGGGGTGTTTTCCGAGATGCCACCGGCGGCATTGCTGCCGCTCTTTTCCGATTGTTCGGCCGGTAACCGACGGAGAATCTCCTCGCTGAGAAGGCGCGCGTAGCCGAGGATGGCGCTCAGGGGTGTGCGGATTTCATGGCTCATGCTGGCGAGGAGGGTGATTTTCGCCCGGGCGGAATTCTCGATCTCCTGGGAATAGGCACGGAGACGGATATTGGCGGCCTGGAGCGACCGGGCATTCTCTTCGAGCTGACGCTGGATGGCCTTTCGTTCGGTCATGTCGAGAAGGGTGATCACGTAGCTGGTCCCCTGCGCCAGTTCCATGCGGGAGATCAGACCCAGAACCTCCCGGATTTGCTCCCCGCTCGATCGGAGGGATGTTTCTATCGGCCAGGAGCCGTTCTCTCCGGAGGAGGGCTTCAGCCAGCGGCAACGAGCGAGCTTTCCCTCCGGAGAACACCTCTCAGGACAAAAGTCACAGAGCGAGCGGCCAACGGGTGATTGGCCAAAAAACGTTACCGCAGCGGGATTGCATTCCTGGATTCTCAGCTCCTGATCGACAATCAAGAGGGGCTGGTGGACGTGCTCGAAGACCTTTTGATAGCGGCGTTCCGAGTCGTTGAGGAGTTGCACGAGGTGCTGGCGAACGCGTGCAAAGCGGATGCGCAGCCGGTCGAACTGGGTCACGGTGAGCACAGCCAGCCCGGTCCCCAGAAATCCCAGCACCAGCGTCAGCACGGGAAGCCACTCGTGCAGTGCGCTGGCGTGCATTTCCTCCGGATAGAACCGCACTCGGAGCACCTGACCATACCAGGGTATTTCTTTCCAGAAACCACTGGTCCCTCGCCCGTACACGAAGCGCGAAGAGATAAAGGGCGAGTTAGCGTGGCCCCACTGCTGCTCTGCGAATTGGACAATCAAATCACCGGGATATTGATGGGCACCAGCCACCTGCTGGAGTATGGATTCCGGGTCAAAGGCGAGGATGATCCAGTCCTCACCGTCCTGGTCTGGCGATACCAATCGTGTTTCCGAATGGATTGCGGCAGCCAGGTGTGTGTCCATCGGTATTAGACGACGGCGAGCTCCGGTTCGGCTGCATAGGCCACAACATACCCGCTCTAAACGAGAGGCAAAGCTCTGACG
>NZ_JACIYL010000354.1 GCF_014359955.1 Thermogutta sp.
GCTCCGCAAGTTATTCCTCAAGCGTTACTATGTAAGGCCCCTTATAGAAAGAACGACCAAAGCGAATCTTGCCGCGCAGTGGCGGTCGCGGCGTTTTCACAGTGACAGCCCGACAAAAACTGCTCCGATACCACGAACACTGTTCTTCAGGATGGAGCGGAAAGGGTGCCTGACGGGCCAGACGTGTATCCTGCCAGATTTCTGGGTTGCTCAGCGAACGGTTTTCATAATGGCTGAAATCCCGCAGGATGTCGGTGAGAACCAGGCCCGCCTCGTTGATGAGCCGCTGGAATTCATGCCAGTATCTGGCAGGGCACTCCAATTCCGTCAGGCCGAAATAGACGCTGCCCGGGTGGTGAATGGCTGCCAGTCCCCGCGAGAGCCACGCCTTGAATCCCTGGCGAGTTTCTACGGGATCCATGACAAACACGTCAAAGGCCCTGCGCCATTCTCGGGGAAGGGGATCGGCCACGTTATAGACATGCACTTCCACGGGGAGATCATTTCGCTTGGCCTGGATCGCGATAAACTCCACCCAGCGAGGGTCGATCTCGCCCACAACGACGCGCCTGGGCAAACCTGTCAGGCCTGCAGCCAGTGAAAGAAGATCGTCATCCCCCAGGATAAGAAGGCTTCGGTCAAACAGGTCTCCCCGTTCCCAAAGAAACCGGACTCTCTTGACAATGTCGGCACTTACGATCGGCTCCTGAAAAAACTCCGTCGTTGGCCACGGGGCCTCCCCACGGAGCTTTTCGAACCGGCTCAGCACGGCGTCAAAATCCAGACGGCATGCCTGCTTGACCCGCCCGGGCAGGTCGGCGACCTGAACTCGCTCGTTCTTGAAGATGATCCAGCCCCGCTCATGAAGCGCGCGACATGCCCCGTAGATCTCCAGCACCGTGCCATCTACAGCGGCGAGGAGATCCCAAAGGGTAGAGGGCTGAGCCACAAGCCTCCGGAGAATCTGGAACTCCGTGCGTGTCAGCGCGTGATCACCCGTTTGTTCACCTGTTGCGGTTTGAAGTATTCGCATAACAAATCAAAGGCTTTGACGGCATTGCCTTCCTGGCCGCAGGTGAAAACATCGGCGACAACCAGCCCTTTTTCCGGCCAGGTGTGCACAGCAAAATGGGATTCTGCTAATAAAAGAACGCCTGTCACACCTTCCGGCTCAAACTGGTGAAACTGTTCTCCCACGGTGTGAAAGCGCGCTTGCTCCGCCACGGAGTACAAGATCGGCTGCACAGACTCCACGCGCCGAAGAAGCTCGGGTGGACAACCGTACAGTTCGCCCAGAACGTGGGTTCCCACTGCCATAGCCGGCCTCCCTATTTCAGGTGAAAAACCAACAAACCCGAAACGGGAATCCTCGTTGATCACATCGGGCTCAGCGATGCCCGATGCACCAGCTTCCCGCCCCAGACCCTTTCCGCAGCGGTGTGGACGGTAGCCGGTTGATGGCTAAGCCGGCCGAATGGCCGTTTGGGTCGGTTCCACACCGCGGTTTGCTTTGTGGTCTGGGGTCCTCCCAAACGAACCTGGGAACCAGGTTACAAGATGCGAGGCGATAAGTCACCTCAATGTTCTTCTCACTATTCTAAAATTTCTCGCCCGAGATTCAAGGTATGCCGCAACATACGGCCCCGTTATGATTTGTGTAGTTATCCTAAATCAACTATGGTCGCGGAGTTGCGAGATTTCTCGTGACGCAGGCTCATCTGCCTCGCAAAAGCTGCGTGAGATTCTCCCCGGTCTGCGTTGTCCCGGACACGTTCTTAAACAGCTGGCAGATCGGGCGGTTTCACGTTCCGGCCCCAATTTCCAGAAAGGTTTGCGTGCTCTCACCTCGGACGAATAATGGAACAGTGGCCGACTTGCGAACCGATCGAGCGTTCCGGAAGATACGCTCGTTGAGGCCCTGCGTATCGTCGGTTCTGCCGGCGGGCTGACGGCCGACCAGGAAGGGAAATTAATTTGCGACTGATTGAGCGGAAGAGATGTGCTCCATATTGGTTTTTCAGAGCCTGTCCATGCCGAACCGCACCCACCAGCACACCCATGCTGACGCGAAGCCGGCGATGGTTTCAGGAGTTACAGCACCGCCCCGCCGTCACCCGACTGTCCGATGCTGGCTGTGGAATTTCGCAATCGCCTCACTTGTCCAATGGTGCGCTTGCAGCGACGTGCTTGGTTCCAATGAGCAGAGCGGCGAAAAAGCACTTTTCCCGCAGCCGATCGTACGGATGGGAAGCGAAGCGGGACCAACGGTTTTGGTCGTGGCCGGGATTCACGGGAATGAACCCGCCGGAATCAGGGCCGCCCAAATTATTGCAGGTTGGAGCGTTCGGCGGGGAAAGCTCGTTGTTTGGTCGCCGGCCAACCCCGCAGCAGTTGCGAGGCATCAGCGAACCATTCCCGATGTGCCGCCGGAGGAGGGCGATCTCAACCGCAATTTTGTGGTCGAGGGCAGAGAATGTCGGCCCAGGGGCACGCTTGCCCGGCAACTTTGGCACCACGTCGAACAGATTCGTCCCGACTGGCTCGTCGATCTTCACGAGTCTGTCAAGTTTCACAAAGATCGCGGGGTGGGCAACACGCTCATCGTTTACCCCCGAGAGGAAACCGTTGCCGTGGCGAAAAAACTTCTGGCAAAAGTCAACCAGCAAATAACCGGGTCAGACGAAAAGTTCGTCCTCCTCCGCTGGCCAGCCCGAGGTTCGCTGGCACGTGCTGCCGGCGCCGTTCTTGGCTGTCAGAGTTTCATTCTGGAGTCGACGCGGCAGGATCCTATGGAAAAAAGAGTTGCTTATCACTGCGAATTCGTCCGTGCCCTGCTGGAAGAACTCCAAATGGAGCCTACCGCACGAACACCAAAATGAACCAGAAAAAATTGTCGTACTGCAAAAAAGATGAGCCTGCGGACTCGTTGACATTTTTTCTGGGAGCGGTAAATTACGTGGCGAATTCGGCGACGGGAATGAGGCGCAAGTTCGTGATTTGCAAACTGGTTCCTTCTTGTGTTCGAGAGTTGAGTTCAACGACAATAGGTGGAGGGGCCTCCCAGTCATTTGAACGCCCTCGTTCCTGTTGGGCTTGTTATTGCCTGGTCTACTTCCCACACCTCCCAGCCGGTGTCATCGGCAAACTTACGTGTCGCAGTCAAACCACTCGGTAACTGGGGCGGTGGCGCGGGAAAGGTGGGTGGCCGAAGCAAGAAACGCACGTCGTTTTCTTTGAGAAACCCGCAGGACTCCTCGCTGTAGGGTTCCTTTCGCCATGCCTTCGCCAGTCGCCACCAGCGCGCTGGAAACACTCCCGAATAACCATTAACAAGCCGACACCCGTGAATGGGCTGCCAGAGCATGACCCGCACTGTCCGCTCATATTCAATAAGTTGCCCCGGTTCGGGGAAATCAAGGACAAGGACAACCGAGCCCGCTCGGCCACGCTTTGCGAGATAGCGCGCCCAGCCCGGCGGATGCGAATAGTCCGGCGGGACAACGAGAAACGGAGCGCCGGGCAAAAGTTCAAGCAAGCACACAAGGCCCACTCCCGTGAAAATGCCGGCTGAAACTATTCCTTTACGTCCCCCGGGCAGAATCTTTTGTAAGTAGCTTCGCAGACCCATCAGGCCGAGGGCGCTCAGCAAAAGCATGGCGAGCTGACCGAGGTAGGCAAATCGGTAGGGACTTCTGACGGCGGCGAACGGGGGAACGATAGCGGCAAGCATATCCCACGTCGAAACCTGTCCCAGTCGTATTCGCGTACCCGTTGAGCCGAGAACTGAGACGATAACAACAGCTGCAAGGAATAAAACCACTCGGCGCGGGAATGTCGTTTGGGAACCTCTAAATAATGCGGTGACCGTTATGCCCACCGCCAAAAGGCTAATTATCCATCCCGGATTCAAACACCGGCCCCCAAACGCATAGGATTCGCCCAGATAGGAATCCAACCCGTGGGGAGGTGACGCCAACCATTCACAGGCGTCGGCAGAGAGCGACGTGACGACCTCGGGCGGACGGACAACAGCATGGCGGGAGAGGATGCGACTCATCGGCAATCCCACGGGCAGAATCAGAAGTGTCCCTAGGACAATGCCGCTTATCCAGACGCCTACTCCTTGACCTTTCTTGCACATGAAAAACCAGGGCACAATGAGCACAAGAATGATTGTGGCGAAAAGTCCCAACTGAATGCTTGTCGCAAATGTCAGTGCCCATGCCAGGCCAAGTTCTAGACTTTGCGGCCATCTCGGGCGGTCGAGCATTCGGAGGACGACATCCCATTGCCATAGCACCGGCCAGAGT
>NZ_JACIYL010000355.1 GCF_014359955.1 Thermogutta sp.
CCGACCCGTTAAAAACGGACGGACACGCATATCTTGCGGTTAATTTTTGATTCCCGGCAAGACCAACGGACCAAAATCATTTCCGATCTCATTCCGAAGTTTGGGATTTCGCCGACTGTCACCGCAATCACCGGTGGGGGCTCAGTGGCAGGATAACAAGCGTCCCCATGAGAGGCTCGGCTGTTTTTGCGGGGACGATCCTCCGTCGCTTGTGTCCTCTTCGATTACGGCCAAGCAACGTTTAAAATAGACGGCGGCTCCACGTTGGAGGGGGATGTCCCCTCACTGGGTGTGATCGAGCTTGGGGAACAGGAGATCGCGCGGTATGCGTCACCAAACCTCCCGGCGATGTTTTTTGAGTACGGCAGCATTCGTCGCCGCCATGGGTGCGGCTGTCAGCCGTGAAGAGCAAATCCTTCTAGCAGCCCAGCAAGGTGCAGCATCTGAAGAAAAGAAAACATCCAGCGAGATCGCCCTTCAGATGCCTCACGGCAAAGTTCGCGACATCTCTATAAGCCGACTGGTGATCGGCGGCAATCTTATCGGGGGCTTCGCTCACAGTCGGGACCTCGTCTATATTTCCCGACTTCTGAAAGCCTACAATACCGAGGCGAAAGTGTTCGAGACCCTCGCCCTTGCCGAAGCCCACGGAATCAACACGATCCAGTGCAATCCCGCCTGCCTGCCGCTCGTGGAAAAGTACAACCGGGAACGCGGGGGAAAACTTCAGGCAATTGTCTGTATCACCCCGGATGCCAACAAAGACGCCGTTCGCCGGGAGATCGACGAGGTGCTCAGCCACGGGGCAACGATGCTCTACACACATGGCGGTCGCAGCGAACCCCCCGTCATGGCCGGCCGATTGGATGTGCTGGCCAACACCGTGGAGTGCATCAAGGAAGCGGGGGTTCCCGCGGGCATCGGAAGCCATTCTCTGACCGTCACCATCGAATGCGAAAAAAACGGGATTGGCGCCGACTTTTACGTCAAAACGCTCCACAGTGATCAGTACTGGTCCGCGACCCCCAAGGAATTGCGAGAAGACTTCTGCTGGCACAAGCCGCGGCGGAGCGAGCCGTTCGCGTTCAACGACAATATGTGGTGTCTTAATCCGGAGGAAACGATTGAGTTCATGAAGACGGTCGCCAAACCGTGGTTTGCCTTCAAAGTGCTCGCAGCCGGGGCCATTCATCCGCGGCAGGGATTCCCGTATGCCTTGCGGAATGGGGCGGACTTCCTCATCGTCGGAATGTTCGATTTTCAAATTGCGGAAGACGTGGCCATCTTCCTGGACTGTTATCGCAAGCTCGGGAAGCGTGACCGGCCCTGGTGTGCGTAAAAATTCTTCCGCCTCCGCACGGCATGTCCTGCGCGGATTCCCACAGCGCGCGGAGACGAGACGGACTCGTCAGCACCGCTGAGCCCCACGGAGAACATCTTGCTTAGCCGAACGTGCCGGGATCGCTCGGGGGCGCGGCTTCATCGGATGGTGTTTCTGGTGGGGCCTCGGGCTGCGATGGCGGAGTTGACTCGGCGGGAGCTGCCGGCTCTGACTCGGGCATGGACGCCGCTGTGTCCGCCGGCGCCTCCGGAGGCTGTGAAGCGGCCTCCTCACCGGGGGATTCCTCACCGGCCTGTTCCTTTTTCTTCGGCATTCCCAGCGTAAACAGGCCGAAGACCACCAGGGCCATGATGGCAGGCCAGAGCCAGATATCTCGCCAGCCCAGACGGTTGACCGTCAGGTAGTCTGCTTTTGTGATGTACACCGACTTCCCTGCCGCGGCTGCCTGGACGTGTCCGAACGTGGAAGCGGGCACAAGACGTGTCACCGCCTTGAGGGCATCGAACAGCTTTTGTCGATTCTGTTGTTCTTGCCCTTGCGGAGCGCTGCGCAACACCTGTTCGATCTCATCCGACGTGATGATTCCGTCTTTGTTCTGATCAAAATCTCTGGCGAGTTCGTTCCAGGCGGGAAGGGTGAGATCCTCAGGGATGATCTGTGCTGTCCTGAGTGTGCTGACCCTGGCAGGATAGGCATCATTGGTCCGACCGGCGAGGTTGGCCCCGATGAGCCACGCCACTCCGAGCATGAGAAAAGCAATGAAGCTCTGCGCGCTGGCACGCAATTCCCGCGGGGCCTTGGTGTCCACAAAGATATAGGAACCCACGTACACGAAGACGTAGCAAAATCCATGAATGAGGATCCCCAGCAGAACGAGCGGATACACCTCGGAGGCGAACAGAAGGTACCGCAGGGCCCAGACGGCCATTCCCAGGGCCAGCACTTTGTTCAGCCCCAGTTGGGCGATAAAGATCGGCATGATGGCCATCGCCACGATTTCGCAGATTTGGCCCATGGTCATCAAGGCTGTGGGCGCCGGGGCCCCGATCTGCGTGAGGTAGAGGTTCGCGCTCACGAAGTAATACACAGCGGGAATGCCGATCAAAAACGCACATACGGTAAACAGGAGAAACTCGGGATCCTTGAGGAGCTTGACGGCCCCCAGCCCGAGCAGATCCGCGATTCCCGCTTCCTTAGCCTGGGGTGGAGTGTGAGGAAGGGTCAGAACATACGCGGCCAGAAGGATTTCCACAGCCCCACCGAGATAGAAAAAGGCAGGGCTCCGCTCACCGATGAACAGCCCCACAATCCAGCCGGAGATGATCCAGCCGATTGTGCCGAACATGGCAATCCGGGGAAAAGTGGCCGGATCGTCCAGGTTGCGGAACGTGAGCGAATTCGCCAGCGCCAGCGTGGGCATGAAGGCCAGCGTGTTCACGAGCAAGCAGATAAAGAAGAGCCAAAAGCTGGTTTGCACACCCGTTAGGATGAGGCAGATTCCGCCAATCAGATGGAGTACCGCGAGGATCTTTTCAGTATCGAAAAGGCGGTCCGCCACAAAGCCCACGAAAAGAGGCGATACGATGGCCGCAATCGCCGTGGTGGAAAACACCCACCCCATCTCCGATCCACTGAATCCCCGCACCGAGGGCCCAAACGTCCCAATGGGCACCATCCAGCAGGCCCACACGAAAAACTGGAAGAACATCAGGACACACAGCCGAATCCGCAAGAGCAGTTTTTCGTTCAACATCGGCGCAACCCTCGCATGCCTAGGAAACCGGTGCCACAGTCGTGTTTTTCAGTTGGACGAGCTTACAAGTCGAGGGAAATTCTAACCGGCGGCTCTGCCGTTACGCAACCAGGGGAGGGCCGACTCATCCCCACTTTTCCCAGAACTCATGACGCGTCCCGTGGACAAAGCCAAGTGGACCTGACAGGCAGGTCCCTCCGAAGGGTCGGAGGGGCACGCTTGTCGTGCCCGCCACAACGTGTCGTGCCCGAGGACACTGCCTGCGACCCATCTACGGACGCGGCAGGTGAAGGCCATGCATTTACGCAATTGACGACAAAAACGATTTCCGTATAATCGGCAATAAGCTGTGTGTACGGATCCTACTTTACCGGACCGGAAGCCGGTGCAGGCAAATCGATATTCGCATTGTCAACATACGAGAAGCGACAGGGATTGTGTGCGATGGGTCAAGCCATTGAAGTCAACGAAGCCAATTTCGATAAAGAAGTTCTCCAGGCGGATGTCCCGGTGCTTGTGGATTTTTGGGCTCCCTGGTGCGGCCCGTGCCGGATGATTGCGCCGACCGTCGAGCAACTGGCCACAGAACTGGCCGGTCAGGCAAAAATCTGCAAGGTCAACGTGGACGAAAATCAGAACCTGGCCGTTCGCTACCAGGTGACGGCCATCCCTGCGCTGATCATTTTTAAGGGTGGCCAGGTGGTGCAGAAGTTCACCGGCGTTCAGTCCAAAGACCGGCTCAAGGATGCCCTTGTCCAGGCGGCATCGTAAAGGCTTCGATAACCTGCCTCAGCCCAGCCTGTAAAGTCCCGTTCCACAAAGCAAGACAAGCGGCAGGGGCGATGATCGTCAGCTTCCTGCCGCGTCTTTGCCTTTATGGGAGCGTGATCTGGACCGATTCCGGATGTGTCCTGCTAGACGCCCGTCTCCGACCAGGGATTCCTTTCTGGACGCGCGCACAGGAGATTCGCTTCCTCGTCGTCCGGAAATCTTTCCTGTTCCGGATCGAAGCGGAGCTCGCGGTTGAGGATCCAGGCGATGGCTGCCGCGTGACACGCCACATGCGACCGCCGCATGATCATTTCGTTGGTCACTGTTTTCTGACGCGAGCGAACGCAGTCGAAGAAGTTGCGGGCGTGGGCTGAAACATCCAGACCCTTGACGCGAGTGACTGCCTCGGGAAGTTCTTTTTTGAGAGACTCCGGCTGAAC
>NZ_JACIYL010000356.1 GCF_014359955.1 Thermogutta sp.
TTTCGCGGCCTCACCTATCTCCAGTTGGGTCGAGAGGATGAAGCAAAAGTGGATTTCAAAAAGGGGGCCGAACTGGAAATGAAATCTGCCACAAAGTTCTTTAACGTGAGTCGGGCCTTGCAACGCATCCAGGGACGTCAGCGACTCCTCATCGAGGAATACCGCACGCAGGCCCGATTGGCCGTGATGGTGGAGCTGGAAAAGCAACGTCAAGCGCGCTATGAAGAGCTGCGCCGCGAAGAGGCCCGGGTACTTGACCGCTCAACTCCCCCGGTGGGAATCCCCGAAGTGAGCTCACCGGCTCCGAGCGCGCCTGCCCAGGCCCCCGCTCAACCGCCAGTCACGGCTCCTGCCCAACCGCCGGCCCAAGCACCGGCCCAGCCTCCTGCGGCAACACCGCCGACTCCGCAAGCGACACCGCCTGCACCCGCCCCGCAGCAGCCAGCACCACCAGCGCAGGAAAATCCCTTCAGCACGGAGCCCGCTCCGGCCGCACCGCCGCAACCCCAACCGGCGCCTCAACCGCCTGCTCAGCCCCCTGCCAACGAAAATCCCTTCGCGACCTGAGTTTTTGCTGACGGCTTTGGCCAGCCCCAGTCGATAGAAACAAAACAAGAAAAATAAAACAAGGGCATCAGGCGTTCGGCACGTCTGACGCCCTTTCTTTTTGTTGTCAAAACCGGTTGCTTTAAGCAGTCACACCAGCCAGCACAGCGCCGTCGGACCGGGCTGGCCGTTCCCCAAAAAGGGCAGGTAGGAATGGCTTCTTCTGAGCCCGTTCCTCCCGCGGTAAAGCGGGTTGGAGGCCCCCGCGACCGTCAGAAGCCCCGCGCAGCCCGAATGTCGTCGAAATCTCGCAGATGATAGCCGATTCCCACATAATCGAGGAGCCGGCAGAGACTTCGCAGGGCGACACCCATTCCATCCGGGCCACTGAATCCACCGAACTGGCCGCCCCCTTTTACGTGCGGCTCGAGGTCCAGGAAGACCCCTGGCACTCCGAAGGGGCGAAGCCGCGTCTCCAGCTCGGGGATGTAGGAAGCGAAATCGCGCAAAATGACCTCATGACCGCTGTCACCCAGGTGAACAGGAACGAAGTTCTTGAGCATGTCTTCGTCCACGTGTCCCCCTTTGGCATCCCGTTGGGGTCGCCGATAGTCCTTGATGTGCATCCATCCGAGCCCCGGCTTCATGGCCAGGTACTGATCGTAAATCTCCGCGGCCGTGTATCCCTGCACAACAAGATTGGCCCCATCAAAAACGAGAACCAGCGACGGGTGTTGTAGTTTCTGATAGATTTCCGCAAGCAGATAGCCATTCTGCCCCACCAGATTGGCTTCGACTTCCAGGCCGAAAATCAACTCGGCGTCGCGACAGACGTCGGCAATCCGGCCCAATCGATCGATGACCTCATTGAGGTACGGCTTGGGGTCCTCGCCTTTGGGATGGTAGAAAGAAAAGCCCCGGATCAGTTTCGTCCCGAGCGTTTGCGCCAGTTCGCACGCCCGGCGGACATCCTCCTGAAGATATTTGTCGAATGGGATATAAACGTTTTTCGTGCCATCCTCCACATCTTTCAGCTTGATCTTGCCAATGGGCGAGCCCAGCGAGGACACCTGCAACCCGTAATCTTTCTGAAGCTGACACACCTGCTTGACCTCGTCGGGCGTCAGCTTCATGACGTTCTTCACGCCCTGCCCCACATCGATGAAGCGAATACTGTAGTAGGACAGCCCGAGAGCCGCAAACGCGACGAATTGTTCGATAGCGGTTTTATTGATCGCGGCTTCATCAGCAAACCCGGAAAGAATCACCTGGGGATGCGCGCCCGATGCCATGGTCGGTTCCTCATCTCCTTTGCCAAGATTGTGAAAAACCGGATGTGCCACAGTAGCGTCTCGCCCCGCTCTCACTCCACCCTTGCTCACCGTAGCCCAATAAGGGCCTGGGCACAAACGACGGATGGAGCCTATTGTGCTAAACCGAAAGACCTATGACAATCCCCTCTTGAAGTGGATACCATTATTGACAGCCGTTTTCTGTAGTCCTAGAATCAAGGCCAATTGATCAGCGTGGTGGTGTTCAATTCTTGGTCATTCTTCCGAACCAAAGCGGAAGGGAGGTGTAGCTCATGTCGCAGGCCGGGATCGTTAATGTAATGAAGGAAACCCGGGTTTTCCCGCCCCCGCCCGAGTTTTCCGCTAAGGCCCGCATCAAGTCGATGGAACAATATCGTGAAATGTGGCAACGGGCCAAAGATGATCCGGAGGGCTTCTGGGGCGAGTATGCCAAAGAGCTCCATTGGTTCAAGCCCTACGAAAAAGTGCTGGAATGGAACGAACCTTTCGCCACTTGGTTCAAGAACGGCCAAACGAACGTTTCCTACAATTGTCTCGATGCTCATCTGAACACGTGGCGGCGCAACAAGGTCGCCTACATCTGGGAGGGTGAGCCCGGCGACGTCCGCGTCCTCACGTACGAGATGCTCCATCGCGAGGTGTGCAAGTTCGCCAATGTGCTCAAAAGCCTGGGCATCCAGAAGGGGGACCGCGTCTCCATTTACATGCCGATGGTCCCTGAGCTGCCCATCGCCATGCTGGCATGTGCGAGGATTGGGGCCATCCATTCGGTAGTGTTCGGCGGATTTGCCGCCGAGGCCCTGGCCGAGCGGAACAATGACGCTCAGGCGAAGCTTCTCATCACGGCCGACGGGGGCTGGCGACGCGGCAAGATCATCCCGTTGAAAGAGAATGCCGATCGCGCGATGGAAAAGTCCCCCACCGTCCAGAAGTGCATCGTCCTGAAACGGACCGGTCAGGAAATCAACATGGTCGACGGCCGGGACTTCTGGTGGCACGAACTCATGAAGGATGCCTCGGCAAATTGTCCTGCCGAACCCATGGACAGTGAAGCGCCACTCTTCCTCCTTTACACGAGCGGTTCGACTGGAAAACCGAAAGGTATCAAGCACACCACGGCGGGCTACAACCTGTATGCCAAGAAGACCATGGAATGGGTCTTCGATATCCGCGATGAGGATGTCTATTGGTGCACGGCCGATATTGGGTGGATCACGGGGCACACGTACATCGTCTATGGTCCTCTCACTGTCGGAGCCACCAGCGTCATGTATGAAGGCGCTCCCGACTGGCCCGCTTATGATCGCTGGTGGGATATCATCGAACGGTACAAAGTCAACATCCTCTACACGGCCCCTACTGCGATCCGCACGTTCATCAAATGGGGCGACGAGCACGTTGAAAAGCACGACCTCTCCAGCTTGAGGTTGCTGGGAAGTGTCGGTGAAGGGATCAATCCGGAAGCCTGGATGTGGTATTACGAAAAAATCGGCGGTGGACGGTGCCCCATTGTGGACACCTGGTGGCAGACGGAGACGGGCGGGATCATGATCTCACCGCTGCCGGGTTGCACCCCGCTGAAGCCGGGAAGCGCGACGTTCCCGCTGCCCGGCGTGGTGCCGGAGGTCGTCGGCGAAGACGGCAAGCCGGTACCTGTGGGCGTCGGCGGCTGGCTCGTTATCACACAACCCTGGCCGGGAATGCTCCGCGGCATCTGGGGTGACGATGAACGTTACAAACGGCAGTATTGGTCCGACGTGCCCCACAAATATCTCGCCGGGGATAACGCACGGATCGATGAGGACGGCTACATCTGGATCATGGGCCGTATCGACGACGTGCTCAACGTCTCCGGTCACCGCCTGAGCACGATCGAAATCGAAAGTGCTCTTGTCAGCCATCCTGCGGTAGCCGAGGCAGCGGCCGTGGGTCGTCCGCACGAGATCAAAGGGGAAGCCATCTGCGCTTTCGTGACGCTCGCGGAAGGGTACGAACCCTCCGACGCTCTGCGGCAGGAACTGAAGAAGCATGTCCGGGAACAGATCGGGCCGCTCGCGGTTCCCGACGACATCCGCTTTACAACGGCTCTCCCCAAGACGCGAAGCGGTAAGATCATGCGCCGGCTGCTGCGGGACATCGCCGCGGGTCGGGAGACCGTGGGCGACACCAGCACACTGGAAGATTACAGCGTCCTCGCCCGACTGCGGGCTGGCGAAGAATAATGGGCCGTCCGCCCGGAACAAACCGGTCCGGGAATGAGGGCCCTCCCCCTAGGGGTGTTTCCAGCTCCCGGCGTGATGGCGAGATCGGGAGCCCCTGAGGTGGTCAATTTGGCACTGGGGACTGCGAAAATGGCAGTCCCCGTTTTTTTCAGTCACCTCGGATTCGGGGGGCGACGGTCCAATCTCGCGGGGGATGCCTTCCGCCTGGACGGCAATAACT
>NZ_JACIYL010000357.1 GCF_014359955.1 Thermogutta sp.
TCCCGGTAGGCTTGTCTCATGAATTGCCGTGTACGGAAATGAAGTATGGCCGAGGTCGTCAGATTCTGGTAAGGACAATTCATGAATCGCCCCTGCCTCGCGATCCAATATTCAATACATAAATTACACCCACCAAATCCCGGGGCCCGGGTGGAACCGGACCCTCCAAGTCCGGGCAATACTACGTCAAATGGGGCCTTTTTCCTGAGCGGGACTCTGTGACTCGGGGGAAGAGGAGGCTTCGCGGGTTCCGCTGGACTGATTGGATCGCGGTTGTTCTGTGTAATAGACGTGGATATCCCGCTGCGGGAAGGGGATCGAGATACCCTCTTCCGTCAACCGGCGGTACACTGCTGCATGAAGCCCGTTAATTACGGCCAGACGATTGTCATAATTCGCCACATACGCAAAAAGCCGGAAATTGAGCGAGCTATCGCCAAATCCCTCAAACAAGACAACGGGGGCTGGATCCGACATGACGTGCGGATGATTTTTGGCAACGTCAAGAAGCAGAGAGATAACCCGATCGGGATCGGTTCCGTACGCCACACCGACAGCCACCTCGACACGATTGGTGCGGTCGCTCAATGTCCAGTTGATGACTTTGCCTGTGATGAACTCCTTATTGGGAATGATCAGCTCGCGACGTTCAAAATTGAGAATCGTCGTCGCACGGATGCGGATTTTCGTGACAACCCCCGAGAACTCACCGACCGTGACAAGATCGCCCACCCGAATTGGCCTTTCAAAAAGAATGATGAGGCCGGAGACAAAATTTGCGAAGATTTCTTGCAATCCGAAGCCCAAGCCCACGCCCAAAGCGGCCACGAGCCACTGGGCCTGCGACCACTCCAGTCCCAGGCGTCCACAGGCCAGAATGATGGCCACTCCGATCACCACATACGATGCCACCGTGTGCAAGGCGTAACGCAGGCCCGGATCGACGGGCAACCTCTGGGGAAGCACGATTTCCATAAGCCCTGCGATGTTCTTTGCGAAGACCATGCCAATCACGAGCGTGATAATAGCGAGGAGCACATCCGCCAGAGTGACCGTCTTTCCCGAAACAGGGATTGCCGCGGCCGGGGCCGCTTCCTGCCCCGACGCAGTCCCCGCAGGTGCAGCGGAGCCCGTCCCCGCCGCAGAGGCCGCCGCAGGAGTTCCCCCCCATAATCGCACCTGTCGCAACATTCCCAGGGCCGGTAGGACGTCGGCCCAGATCCACCACAGGAGAAACACCGCCAGCACGACCTGCAAGGTTCCGAACAATCGCCGCGTTTGGGAACCGAGCAGAGACAGATCCGGCTCGGATTCGGCTGGGGGCGCCACGACCCCACCGCTTTCTGTGGCCGCCTCGGCACTCTGTGCCTCCGCCATGCGCTTTTGACGGGCGCGATTGAGGCCGATCCGCCGCTTGCGAACAACAAGCCAGCGATTGAAGAGCTCTTCCAGAATACCCAGCCCCAAAGGCAAAATGATCGTTTCTCGAAATCGCTGGGCCAACTCGATGGCCGTGTAGCTGTAACCAAGCAAGGAAAGCAGAGCCAATACAATCGGTGTTCCCATACCGGCAAGCCACCAGACCATCCGCCCCCGATAAAACCATCCCTGTTCGTTGTGAACCCGCACCGCTTCCCAGACGGATCCCCGCGGGCGGAAGAGAAAGGCCGCCATCACCGCGTAGAGCACCATCATGGCGAGGAAGGTCAAACGCCCGGGCCCGGCCTCCCACCGCTGGTCGTTACTTGTGTGGATGGCCGCGCAAAAATACGTGACGACCACCCCCAGAATGATGAACCAGCGGAGGTGTCGCCGGAGGGTCGCCGTGAGCGTGGATGGCCACCCGAAGTGACCTTCCCCCAATCCGCCGGGAGCTGCGACGCGACGCAACCCGTCAAACACTAACAAAAACTCCGCTGCGGAGCGCAACCCTGCGGCAATGGCCAGGCTCAGGGAGGTGCTTTCCAAAGGCGATACCAGCCGCCAGGCCAAAAAGAAGAGGGCCGACGGCAGCCAGAGTGTTTCCGCCGCGGTAATGGCCGCCGCGTGCAGAGTAGGCCAAAATCCGTAGAAGGCTCCGCGACTGACTCGGGCGGCCAGGTCGGGCAAAACCCTTCTCGATCGGACAAGAACCAGTCCCCAGACCAGCAAAAGCAAAATGGCGGAAATCCACAGGCCAGGGTTGTTCACCACATCCCGTGCAATGATTCCCCCAATTTCCGACCAGGTTTCCACCCCCACCAGCATGTTGATCACACCCAGCGTGAGACGGAAGTTCTCAGCCCAGCGCGACGGTTCAAAGGCAGGGGTGTTGGGAATCCATAGAATGTGCTCGTCGATAAAGCGGCGATATTCTTCGATGAGCCGGATGGTGGCTCTTTCCGTGTTATCCAGGTCCACCAGGTCGTTGAGCCAGCGGTTATAGAGTTTGACCTGCTGTTCGAGGAGCGAATACGACTCCGTGAGCAGTTCCCGGAGAACCTCCTCCCACTCCGGATGACGATCTAAATTCTCCCCCATCAGACGGCTTCGCCAGCGTGCGATCTCTTCCTCGAGGGGTGGTGCCTGCGCGTGCCGATCGCTGATTTCCAGCACACTCCACTGGGCCTGGCGGATATCCTCCTGACGCTTGCGGATTCTCTGCCACAGGGTATACGTGTCGGGAAGTTTCGCCCGCTGCGCACGCAACCAAAGTCCCAGTGCCCCCGTCATGCCGACCACCCCCATCCGGTCCCGGGTGGTCTGAAATTGCTGCTTGAGCTCTTCCAGTTGCTGATTGGCCCGGGTGAGTTCAGCCGATACAGCGTTGACCTTCGCCGTGAGCTGGGCAACCTCCGCAGCCGACTTTTCCACCTGCTCGGCGACACTGCGGAGAGCCGGGGGAAGCTGCTCCCGTCTCTGTTTGGCTTTTTCCGCGCGGGAAACCGCCTCAGCCTGACGTCGTTGCGCCAGAATCTGCTGCCACTGCTGGAACTCGCTTTCCGCCACGCGATACCGCTGCGCCGCCACACGTCTCTGCAGAGGGAGGAGGGCTTCGTCGGCCT
The DNA here is from genome assembly GCF_014359955.1 of Thermogutta sp. Lineage (GTDB taxonomy): Bacteria > Planctomycetota > Planctomycetia > Pirellulales > Thermoguttaceae > Thermogutta. The sequence continues at coordinate 3,045 of NZ_JACIYL010000357.1, forward strand.
TGTCGTAATAGGCGAGTTCTTCCTTGCTGGCCTCGGCTTCCCGGCGTGCCGATTCCCATTCGGCCTGATGCAGGATGCGTTCCGCTTCCGCCAGGGCGGGGATCTGGTCCGATTTGGGGGGCGCCGCCAGTGCCTGCCGGGCCGCCTCCATCCGCTTCTGTGCCGCGTCGGCCCTCTGCTTGGCGGTTTGCCGTGCGGAATTGCGTCGGGTGACCTCGGCCTCCACGGAGTCCCGGGCACTGCGTGCCGCGTTGAGCCGCTCCTCGGCCTCCTGGGCCGCTTTCTGAATTTCTTCCAGTGACAGGTTGTCCGCACTGACCGTCCCTGAAGCCGCCTCCAGGGAAGCAAGCTCCGCCTCCAGCTTTTTGATTTCCTGACCGATCGACTCCCGCTGCTGGCGGAATTGGTCCGCCTGCGTTCGCGCCTTCTCCGCCGCGGCGAGCTCCTGAAGGGCCCGTTCATACATCGCGACAATCTGCGATTTGACAGCGTCTTCGAGATTGGGATCCGACTGGACCCGCTGAATGCGAAGCTGAAGGTCGTCGGCGGAGAGTGTGGGCACGGAAGGCTCCGTCGACGGCTGCCCCCCACCATTGGGGGTGACAGGTGACAGCGGTGGCGTGCCGCCGTTGGCGGCTGGCTGCTGAGAGGCTTCGGGTTCCTGAGCGCGAGCCACCCGAAGCGGCGGACGGATGGGATTAACGCGCGGCACTTGTGACTGCGCCAAAAGGTCTCCCCACCCTGCTTCCCGGTCGTGCGCTGCGCTCTGCGCACCGGAGTTGCCATCCGCGAAAGCCCTTTCCTGGATTTGCGCAACAGATTGCGCTCCCAGGACACAAATCGCCGCAACCAGTATATAGAAATGGAACTTGCGAAGAGCTTGCATCATCCCATTTTTCCTGCTTTACCGAATCGACTGTAACTCGCCCACCCTCGTCGGGCCTCACCGACTGGCATTGTCCAGAATGGCCTCTCCTGTGACAATGCCACTTTAGCGGCGCATCACATCCGCTGACGTCAAAGCGGTCTTCTAGCGGAAACTGAATCGTTTGTAGCGATCATATTTGTGGCTCGGCCGAGGGATGTCACCCTCCAGCCCCGATTTTTCGAGCGACAGCATCCTCTCCACCTGGCTCGGGTTCCCGCGTGGTACAATCTTCTGAAGCCAGGGTAAAGGTCGGATTGCGTTCGGCAGGCCGGTTTTGAACCGCCGAAGGCCCGGGGGTGCGAAAACTGTGACCATGGGAAAACTT
>NZ_JACIYL010000358.1 GCF_014359955.1 Thermogutta sp.
GGCACCCCCGCACCGCTACGGGTTGACTAAACGGCAGTTGCCGTATTCCGGTCGGTTGAATAAAAGGAAAATCCGAAACGTAAGGAAAAGGCAAGTCCTGTCGATTGGTTCGAATATACTGAAAAAATCGGGGGGTGCTCACACAGTCCGACTATTCCCACCGACAGAAGGCGCGACACAATACTCGTTTGTCCCGATTTCTCAAGTCTGTTCTATTATTCAACAGGGGATTTGAGTTTTTGTTCACGGCGTTTGCCACACTGATCGGAACGTGTTGGCACACCACTCCGATAAAGTGCAACGGTACGAGGATAGCCCACCATGGCTACGATACGGCGCATCCATCAATACTGGTCAGTGCGAGAGTTATTCTATCGTTTTCTTGACGGAATCGCCGTCATCGCGGGACTGTGGGGAGCGGTTGCCTTGCATCGTGACTTTGCGCAGTCCGATTTTCTTGCTGCCGTCCTGACTGTCCTGGTTTTCCACTTCGTCGCGGAGATCACGGGGCTTTATCGCAATTGGCGCGGCATCTCGCTGGAGCGTGAATTGTGGTGTGCGGTATCGACCTGGTTATTCACGCTGCCTGGCTTTCTCACGCTGGGGTTCGTTCTCGGGGACTGGTGGAATCTTTCCCGGGACACCGTCGCCCTGTGGGCATTACTGACGGCGGCCGTTCTCGCGGTCAGCCGCGGGTTGGTTCGCGGTGTACTCAGCGTTCTTCGGGCAAAGGGGTACAACACCCGGTATTATGCGGTGGTGGGAATCAACGACCTGGCTTTTCGGCTCATCGAGGCACTGGAGAATTCACCGGACCTAGGGCTCAAGCTGCTCGGCTTTTATGACGATCGGCCTGAAGAACGCACCGGGGCGGTGCCTCCAGAAATCGGACATAAATTGGGAAACATTCAGGAGTTGGTTGAACACGCCCGACAACATCGCGTGGATATGATTTATATTACTTTCCCGATGCGCGCGGAAGAACGTATCCGCGGCATTTTGTCACAACTGGCGGATACCACGGCCTCCGTGTATATCGTCCCGGATTTCTTTGTTTTTCAATTGCTTCATTCGCGGTGGACGAATATCGGTGGCCTGCCGGTTGTCAGCGTGTATGAAAATCCGTTTTATGGGATTGATGGTTTTGTAAAACGGGCCATGGATGTTGTGCTCGCTTCCATTTTACTGGTCCTCTTTGCGCCGTTGATGCTTGTGATCGCCGTACTTATCAAGGCGACCTCCCCAGGCCCTGTCTTCTTTCGGCAGCGCCGATACGGCCTGGACGGACGCGAGATCCGCGTGTGGAAGTTTCGCACGATGACGGTGACCGAAGACGGGGATCAGGTGCAGCAGGCGAAGAAAAACGACCCCCGGGTGACGAAAATCGGTGCGTTTTTGCGGCGAACGTCGCTGGATGAATTGCCCCAATTGTTCAACGTTTTGAAGGGCGAAATGTCGCTTGTCGGCCCGCGTCCCCACGCAACCGCCCATAACGAGGAGTATCGGCGCATTATCCAGGGCTATATGCTCCGACACAAAGTGAAGCCCGGCCTGACGGGGCTCGCCCAGGTCCATGGATGCCGCGGTGAAACGGAGACTGTGGAGAAAATGCAGAAGAGGGTGGAATGGGATTTGCAGTATATTCGCGAGTGGTCGCTGTGGATGGACATCAAAATTCTTCTCCAAACAATATTCGTTGTACTAAAAGGTGAAAACGCGTATTAAACACCCAAGCATGGACCAGTGTGATTGGCTGGGAACTATATGATGGAGAATATGTTAGAAATAGTCATGGGCAACGAACTCGTTGCAGCCGGTTGGGGTGAAAGGTACGCAGCGCTTGCGGCACCGGCGCCGGATGGCGAGGGAGAGAATGAACAGGAATTAACGAGGGTACTCCATGTCATTAACGGAGAATATTATTCCGGCGCGGAACGCGTGCAGGATAATCTGGCGCTGACACTGAGCCGATTTGGGTTTGAAGTGGTTTTTGCCTGTGTCAAGGATGGACGGTTTGAAGCGAACCGCCGCGCAAAAAACGCGCGTTTATATCGCGTGCCCATGCCGGAACTGGGGTGGCGACAGACGATCGATCGTCTCTCACGCATCTGTATGCAGGAGAGGATTTCGCTGCTGCATGCCCACACGCCACGGACGGCCGTGCTTTGCGCGGCAGTCCATCGGCGGACGGGACTTCCCTGGGTGTATCACGCGCACAGCCCCACGCTGTGGGATAGTGCGCGGTATCTGAAAAACATTGTTGTGGGGGTTGTCGATTGGTGGGCGGCTCGACAGACTGACCGAATCATCGCGGTGTCAGAGAGTCTTCGCAGATACTGGGTTCGCCTTGGGATTCCGGCGCAGCGTGTGGTGACGGTCCCCAATGGCGTTGCAGCGTGGGAATCTCTCACGGTAAGAAAGCGTCCCGAAGGGTCCTGGATGTTGGGAACCATGGCGCTTTTCCGTCCCAGAAAAGGTGCCGAGGTTCTCCTGAAAGCGGCGCGGGAACTCGTCTCAAAAGGCTATAAGATACGAGTGCTGGCAGTAGGACCGTTTGAAAGCGAGAAGTATGAACGGCATCTCAAGGAGATGACACATCGTCTCGGACTCGACGAAATTGTGACGTGGACCGGTTTCGTCGAGAATACTCAGGAGATGTTTCTGGCCATGGACCTCTTCGTCCTGCCAAGCCTTTTCGGTGAAGGGATGCCGATGGTCCTACTTGAGGCCATGGCCGCAGGCCTTCCCGTGGTGGCGTCCGCGGTGGAGGGAGTTCCCGAGATTATTCGCGATGGTTGTGAAGGTTTGCTCGTTCGCCCGGGTTCTTCTTCAGCCCTTGCGGGTGCGATTGGACGCTTTCTGGACGGTGCTGTCGATTGGGAGAGCATGCGCCGTGCGGCCTACGAGCGCCAGCGGGAACGATTTTCGCTGGAGAGTATGGCAGCGGGCGTGGCGGCCGTTTATCAGGATCTTCCGCTACCTGCCAGGATGCCAGATTGAGAGCGCTTCAGTCGCCCTCCATCAGCACCACGTCGGGTTCCGTAAGGATGTCAACTGTGGCTGAACGCACGGCCACCTGAAAGCCCTTCCGCAGGCAGCCAGCACTCCACGCGCCGTCGCAGCGGAGCGCGATGAACGCCGCTTGCTGCCGAGGATCGGGCCGACACTGGCAGTTGAGTCGTTCCAGGGCTACTTTGATTGCATCGGCGGGACTCGCACCTCTTCGCATTTCCTCCACGATCAGAAAGGTGCCACAGACACGCATGATGAGCTCGCCGTGACCTGTGCCCACCGCGCCACCAACGTCGGGATCCACGTACAGGCCATGACCAACCAGCGGTGAGTCGCCCACTCGACCCGGCAACTTGAAAGCCAGGCCGCTGGTCGAACAACCACCTGCAATACGACCTGCGCCATCTATAGCAAGGACCCCAATGGTATCGTGCGCCTCTTGGCCGGGTGAGTTGTCGTGCGCCAGTTTGTCACCGGAGCCAGATTTGTGTTCCCGCTTCCAGCGTTCCCAGGCTTCGCGAGCCTCTCGGGTAAGAAGGGAGCGTCTGGGAAAGCCCTCCGCAGCGGCGAATGCCTCAGCACCTGGTCCCGCAAGAAGGACGTGCGGCGTTTTCTCCATCACTCGCCTGGCGATAGAAATGGCAGGCAAATAATCGCGAAGGCACGCCACGGCACCACATCGATGAGGAGCGGCCATGATCAGGGCGTCGAGGGTCACCTCTCCTGCGGCGTCCGGATAGCCGCCCAAACCGACGCTCGTCACGGAAGGGTCTTCCTCAACCGCCCGACAACCGGCCTCTGCAGCGTCCAGGGCGTTTCCACCCTGGCTGAGAACGGCCCAGCCGGAACGGTTGGCTATTCGGCCAAAGTGCCATGTGCTGAGGATCAGCGGTGGTTGAAGGACCGAGGTTTCCATAGGGTCAAAGCACAGCACGTATCACGGGATCTGTTCGTCTAAGTCCGGGCACTTGGCCCTGGGTCGAGTTTTTCCATCTTGGAAGGTGGCGAAAAAGAGTTCAAGAGGAGCCAGGGGTGACCCATCACCATTTTGTTGCAGGGGTGATTCATGAATGGCCCCTGCCGTTGAATTCGGAGGGACGCACTCGTCGTGCCCGTTGAGTGTAGAAAAGCACTGCCCGCGGTAACACGGACGAGAGTTCTAACGGACCTGACAAGCAGGTCCCTCGCGAGCCCCAACATACTCCGACATGTGAATCATAAGCATTGGTAGGGGCAATTCATGAATTGCCCCTACCGGTGAACGCTGTGAG
>NZ_JACIYL010000359.1 GCF_014359955.1 Thermogutta sp.
TTAAGGTGCGTCCCGGCAAAATACTGAAGTCCCGGCAAGCCGTACTCCTGGGGTGAGCACACAAACGCATGCCAGAAGAGCAGGTTAAATCCCTCGCAGCAGGCCTTATCGAAAGAAGGTTTAAGATTGTCCCAGAGCGTCTCCTGCCAGTGTGGACCGATGGTTGTGAATCCTTCGGCCGCCACGAGACGCCGTCCGTACGTATGCGCTGCCGAGGCCGGTTGTTTGACGAAGAAACGGTTGGCATCTCCGATTCGGTGACGCCATGACCATGCCCAGAACTCGGACATCGGCACGTCGTTGAACCCCAAACATTGCTGGGCATCGATGGGCACGGCGTGAGGACCGCCGGATTCGGGATGGATTTCCAGACCATGCTTATGGGCATTGTCTCGGAACGGCCGATAGTGATGATCGATCACCAGATCACCCAGTGTCCGGCGAAAATCATAGAGAAAACGATGACTGGCGCGACGGTCTCCCACTATCCGACCTGCCAGGACAGGCATCCAGGGCGTGATGGCATATCCGCGTCGTCGCTGAAACTCCTCCGGCAGGGTGGGAGTCCAGTTGAACGGTTCAATCTCCCAGCTATCGGTGTGAAGATACTTCAGCGTTTTGCCTTTATATGGAGCTGCGTCGGCCAGCAGGACCTCGACAACTCGATCCCAGTAACGTTGAAAAGCCCCGGCATCCAGCACATCCAAGGCATAACCTTCCCATCCCTCACTGCACGTGGACACATACGCGCGATCTCCGATGGTATACCCAAAACGCAGGATCTCCCACGTGCCCTCCGGAACCTGCCAGGTCAGGGTGCCATCCTCGGCCAGCTTGTCCGTCAGGTCGAGGACCTGGTCCGGCGTGCTATCTTCTTCCCCGGGGATGGGCTCGTCTTCCTCTAAAAGTGGTGTCGTATCCGGTGCGGAAAAATGCAGCGGTTTGTAACAGGCTTTCTCCGCCCAGTTGCGGATGGGCCGACGCGTTGACTGTTGCGGCCATTGCTGCCCTGCACCAGACAGCCGCAGTTCGCAAATCTGCACATTTCTCGGTTTCTCCAGCGCCCCCCGGTCATACGCCCCAACAATCACAAGTCGAAAAACCAATCCTTCGACCGGCTCCACCGACAACGTGAATTCATCCCGCGGATTGTCGAGCATAAAGTCCACCACAGGCCGAAACTCACGGCCATCTTGCGATACATCCAGCCGACACGCATGGGGCCCATACATCGGCCGCGGTCGGAGGAGCAACCTGTCGATCTTCACCGGACTGGTGAATCTGAATTCAATCCATTCCGGGTGATCCGGGGCTGGTCCCTTTCCCGGCCCGTTGCCCGCAGAAACCCAAAACGTCTCCGGATCACCGTCGACAAGATATTCCACTGGATGACTCGGCTGAGTCGACGACGCTGCCACCCGCACATCGACCGTATTGTTGGCTGGGGGTTTCACAGGGTAGGCAACGACGATGGCGTCGCGATAGTATCCGTCACGCGAAGTTGGTTGCGGCAGTTTTTGACGGAAAACGGCGGGTCCAGAAACACGTAACTCTGACCAGACCAGTTTCTTGGCTGCGTCCTCGGCAGGCACCACAGGTCCGCCAAGGTTCCAGCCACTTTGAATATTGAGGCTTATTTCCAACCCCAGCCGATCGGCTTCCCGCAAAGTGTGCTTGAATAATTCTCGCCACTCCGGCGAAAAAAAGTCGGGCCCGTGGGGTGCTCGCTCGTTGCCGTCCTGACTCGAGCCATCGGCATCGCAGATGAGCGCCCCACCGAAACCCTTGGCCTTCATCTCCTCCAGATCGCGGGTGATGGCCTGGCGGGTGACACATCCGTTGAGCCACCACCAGTAAGCCCGCAGACGGGCTTCGCGCGGCGGCGACTCCCAACCCTCCTCAAGCGTTTGCGACTGGGCAAAAGCTGTCGCAAGGATCGAGAAAACGACACCCCAAAAAAGACACCGGCACAGCCTTTTCATGACGCTTCATTACTCCGAAAAAACCTGGACGACTTCCCGCTGGCGTGGTCGGACTGGACGGGCTCTGCACCGGAAGTTGCACGTCAGAGAACCGGAGCGTCCTCTCTCCCGGAAACACCGCGTGCCCCAGCCGAACCCACGAGACACATTATGCCCCCGTCCCCCGAAAGGCTCAACAACCGGGGCAGTAGGGACGATCAATTTGGCAATTCGAGAGAACTTCCTTCCAGCTTTGAACAGAACGTGACCGCCCGCATTGTGCCGTGGTCAAGAACCAGCAAAGTTCAGGCGTCCGGATGAGGATGGCAGTAAACATATCACGCGATCACCATTCGGTGTAAAGGGTTGGTGCGGAAAATTGCCTCCCTTCGCCAATGTGCGGAGTCGCCACGAGTGAAGCTGAATCGATCTTTTCCTTGTGACCGTTTGGCCGATCGGATTTCGCTGAGACCATGGCAAGCCCCGTCGAGCAATTCAAACGCGTCGCTAAACGTTCCCTACAATTTCTGCTTGACCTGCCGCTGTACAATGACGGTACGCGGCACTGGGTTCGCTGCATTTTGGAGTCATCTCCAGGCCGACGGCCGGTCGTGTCATAGTCGCTTCGTTTTCCCGAGACAAGGCGTGGAGGTTCGAATGATCAGTCGCACGGTTTCCGCTGGAATAGTACAGATGATTTCTATTGCCCCAAGGCGATATTTCTATCTTACTCTCGTCATAGGGGCCTGTCTTTTCAGCTCGGCAAATGCCGCGGAGGTCCATCTCTCGTCGGCCCGACCTGGTGTCTTCAAGGGCGTCGATACAAGCCGGTTGATGGGTTCTCCGGATCCTTTGCCCCTGGAGCCCGAGCGGGCATTTCCCCGCCTCCGCTTTGAGCGTCCCGTACAGGTCACATATGCCGGGGACGGCTCCGGGCGCCTCTTCGTCGTGGAACAGGCCGGTCTGATTCATGTTTTTCCCAATCGGCCCGATGTTGACCACACGACGATCTTTCTGGATATCCGAGACGTGGTCTCGCGCGACCATAACGAGGAGGGTTTGCTCGGGCTGGCCTTTCACCCGCGATTCAAAGAGAATGGAGAGTTTTTCGTTTATTACTCGACGCGTCCTCGGGCTTCGATCGTGTCCCGTTTTCGCGTTTCGCGGGAGGACCCCAATCGGGCGGACCGTTCCTCTGAGGAAATTCTGATGCATATTCCGCAACCGTTCGGCAACCACAACGGGGGCAGCATTGAATTCGGCCCGGATGGGTATCTGTATATCGGTTTGGGCGACGGGGGCTCGGCCAACGACCCGTTCGGGGCCGGCCAAGATTTAAAAACGTTGCTGGGAAAAATCCTCCGTATCGATGTGGATCACCGCGACCCTGGCCTGGCTTATGCCATCCCTAAAGATAACCCGTTTGCCGGCCGGACCGATGGCACTCGGGGAGAAATCTGGGCTTACGGGTTGCGAAACGTGTGGCGACTGGCCTTTGACCGGGTGACCGGAGACCTCTATGCGGGCGATGTGGGACAAAACCGGTATGAAGAGGTGGACCTCATCGTCCGCGGTGGAAACTATGGCTGGAAGATCCGCGAGGGCTTCCATTCGTTTGAGCCGAGCGCTCCGCAAACCGGCGATGTGCTCATCGATCCGCTCGTCGAATATTTCCGGCACGAGGGCATGTCGGTGACAGGCGGACGTGTCTATCGTGGACAGCGTCTCCCGGAATTTTACGGAGCCTATTTTTACGGGGACTATGTTACGGGAAACGTCTGGATCCTGCGGCTGGATGAAAACAAGCGGGTCATCGAAAACCGCAAGGTCGCGCGGACGGGCCTCAATATCAGCTCTTTCGGTGAGGACGCGGAAGGCGAGCTGTACTTTACGGCGTTCGACGGGTATGTGTATCGATTCCGCAAACGGTCGGGTGACCTCTCGGCCATCGCCGCGGCCTTTCCCCGGAAACTTTCAGAAACCGGGTTATTTACTGATCCAACCAGTTTGGTGCCCTCTGAAGGACTATTGCCGTACGATGTCAACGTGCCGCTGTGGTCCGACGGGGCAATGAAGCAGCGTTTCCTGGCGTTGCCGCGAGGTCAAAGCGTCACTTTCAGCGAAAAAGGTCACTGGCAGTTTCCCGAGGGCACAGTGCTGGTGAAGACGTTCTTTCTTCCCGCCAGTGCATCTGCCGCCGGTCGCTCGCCCCGAGAAATCTCAGCCGCAGAACTCGCCGATCCCCGACAATGGCGGCGTCTGGAAACCCGCCTGTTGGTCCGCAGTCCGGAGGGGTGGCAGGGATACACCTATGTTTGGAAC
>NZ_JACIYL010000036.1 GCF_014359955.1 Thermogutta sp.
ATCTGGGCGGCCGACTGCATCGTGGACTTCGGTCCGGGACCCGGCAGCCGAGGTGGTCGGGTGGTGGCCATGGGCGACTTTGAAGAGGTCATCAAAGTGCCGGAAAGTCTCACCGGTCAGTATCTCTCGGGTCGTAAGGCGATCCCAATTCCCACGCAGCGCAGGTCCCCGACTGAGAAAAAACTCGTTATCCGCGGCGCACGCCACAATAACCTCAAGAATATCGATGTGGAAATCCCGCTCGGGTTGTTCGTGTGTGTGACGGGTGTGTCCGGCTCCGGAAAGAGCTCCCTGGTCAGCGACATCCTGGTCGAGGCACTGAACATCGAGTTGAACGGCGGAACAGGTAATCCCGGCGCGTTCGACAGCATCGAGGGATTGGAATACCTGGACAAAATGATCGCCATTGACCAGTCGCCGATCGGGCGGACGCCGCGTTCCAATCCCGCCACCTACATCAAGGTGTTTGATGATATCCGGAAATTATTTGCTGACTTGCCCGAGTCGCGGCTGCGCGGCTACAAACCGGGCCGATTCAGTTTCAATGTGGCGGGTGGTCGATGCGAATCCTGCGAGGGCAACGGTGCCACCAAGCTGGAGATGGATTTTCTGGCTGACATCTGGGTCACCTGTCCCGTCTGCGAGGGAAAACGTTTCAACCGGCAGACACTCCAGATCCGCTACAAGGGCAAAAATATCGCCGATGTGCTGGACATGGATGTTCGCGAGGCCCTCGAGCTTTTCGAGAACATCCCACCCATCCGGCATAAGCTGGAGACGCTTCACGCCGTCGGGCTGGACTACATGAAGCTCGGCCAGCCGTCACCCACGCTTTCCGGCGGCGAGGCTCAGCGAATCAAGCTCGCCCGGGAACTGACCAAACGCAGCACTGGCAAGACGATTTACATCCTCGACGAGCCCACCACTGGACTGCACTTTGCCGATATTGAGCTGCTCCTCAAGGTCCTGCACAGCTTTGTGGATGCCGGCAACACCGTGATTGTCGTCGAGCACAATCTGGAGGTCATCAAAACCGCGGACTGGATTATCGATCTGGGACCGGAAGGCGGTGATGCGGGAGGGTATATCGTGGCCACGGGGACACCGGAAGAGGTGGCCCAGGTGGAGGCATCCCATACAGGCCGCTTCCTGCGTCACGTCCTGGCCGGGCATACCCTGCCGGCGCTGAACGGGAAGAGCAAGGAACGCGAGGAGTTCTTCCGTAGTTTGAAGGCCCGTACCCGCAAAGCCAAGCCCATTCGCGCCATCACCATCCGTGGCGCCCGCCAGCACAATCTCAAAGGCATCAACGTGGAGATCCCGCGGGATCAGCTCACCGTGTGCTGCGGAAGAAGTGGCTCGGGGAAAAGCTCCCTGGCCATGGATACGGTGTACGCGGAGGGGCAGCGCCGCTATGTGGAAAGTCTCAGTACCTACGCCCGGCAATTCGTCAGCCAGATGCAAAAGCCCAAGGTGGATCATGTGGAAGGGCTTTCCCCGGCGATCGCCATCGAACAAAAGCACGCGGCCAACACGCCGCGTTCCACCGTGGGCACGGTCACGGAAATCTACGATTACTTCCGCGTCCTCATGGCCCGACTGGGTCAGCCCTACTGCCCCCAGTGCGGAATTCCCGTGGGAACGCAGGCGGCCGATCAGATCATCGCCAAGGTGATGGCCCATCCCGAGGGCACGCGGCTCTTTCTCCTTGCCCCGCTCGATCTCCGCGACGGTGGCGATGTGAACCAGTTGTGGGATGAGCTTCGTCGCGGGGGATTCACCCGGGTTCGCGTGGACGGGATCATCCACAGTTTGGACGATCCCCCACGTATCGACCGCCGCCGTCAGCACGCGGTGGAGGTGGTGGTGGACCGAGTTGTCGTTCGCCCGGACCAGCGCGACCGCATCGCGGGGAGCGTGGAGATGGCGCTGTCGCTGGGCGACGGCGTCATGATCGTCCTCTATCCCAACGAGCGAACGCCGGAGCAATTCTGGAAAACAGTGCGGCATAGCCAGCACTTCGCCTGCGAAAAATGCGGTCGTAGTTTCGAGCCGCTGTCGCCCAACCATTTCTCCTTCAACAGTCCTCTGGGATGGTGTCCCGGGTGCGAGGGGCTGGGCAAGGAAGTCGGCGCCGATCCTGCCGCGCTTGTCCTCAATCCCAAAGCGACTCTCCGCGAACAGGCCCTGGCCATCTGGCCGACTCACGACGAGCCGCTGTCCCGGGCGGTAGTGGAAACCCTCTGCCGGGAGACAGGTATTCCCCTCGATGTGCCGTGGGAGGAACTCTCCGGGATCGCCCGGCGACTGATCTTCCACGGAACGGGCGAGCGATGGTTTGACGTGTGGCAGGAAGATTACGAGCGGATTCGTCGCGAAATGCGCGGCGAGAAGTCGGACGAAGCACCGTCCGGCAACGAGTCGGCCGAGGGCCGGCGGATCCTCCTGCGGTTCCAATACAGGGGACTGTATCCCACGCTGGAAACAGTGACTGCCACGTCCCCCCGACTGCGTGCCGCGTTCCAGGACATTGTGGCCGAGACCGAATGCACGCTCTGCGGCGGCAGTCGGCTGCGAGACGACGCGGCGGCGGTCCGTTTCCGGAATCGCACGATCGACGAGTGGTGTCGGCTGCCGCTGGGACGCCTCCTCGAGGAGGTCCGCTCGTGGCAACTGACGCCCCGGGAACAGGAAATCGCCGGGGACATCGTCCGCGAAATCGTCAGCCGTGTGCAATTTCTGGTGGATGTGGGGCTCGATTATCTGACCCTTGCCCGGTCGGCCCCCACACTGTCCGGCGGAGAATCGCAGCGTATCCGCCTTGCCGCACAGGTGGGAAGCGGTCTGTGCGGCGTCCTCTACGTGCTGGATGAGCCGACGATCGGCCTCCATCCTCGCGACAACCACCGTCTCCTCGCCGCCTTGCGGAAACTGCGTGATCTGGGGAATACGCTCCTCGTTGTGGAACACGACCGGGAGGTTATCCAGGCGGCGGATCATCTGCTGGATTTTGGTCCCGAGGCGGGCGACAAAGGGGGCGAGATCGTCGCTCAGGGGAGGCCAGCGCGGGTCGCACGCAGCCGCGCGTCCGTCACCGGACCGTACATTTCCGGCAAAAAGGCGATTTTCACGCCCAGCAACCGGCGGATGCCGTCCTGGTGGCCCGGCGAACCCGGTTCACTCATTCAGGAGTCCGTGCCCGGCCAGTCCGTGTGGCGAGCATTCCGCACACCCGGCGGCGGCTGGCTGGAAGTCCACGGCGCACGCCATAACAATCTCAAAAACATCAGCGTGGCCATTCCGCTGGGGACCTTCACCGTCATCACGGGGGTGAGTGGCAGCGGAAAAAGCTCGCTGGTGGAAGACGTCCTCTATCACGCCCTTGCCCGGCATCTCCACCGTGCCAACACCGTCCCTGGAGAATTCGATCGCCTTCAGGGTGTGGAGCTGATCAACAAGGTCATCCGCGTCGATCAGCAGCCGCTCGGTCAGACCCCCACGTCCACCCCTGCCACGTACACCGGGGTGTTTGACAAGATTCGCGATCTGTTCGCTCAATTACCGGAAGCCAAACGCCGCGGCTTCACCCGGCGGCGGTTCAGCTTTAATGTGCCCGGCGGCCGATGCGAAAAATGCGAGGGCGCCGGACAGATCAAGATTGAGATGCACTTCCTGCCGGACGTCTGGGTGGAATGCGACGCCTGCCATGGTCGGCGGTACGACGCGGAAACCCTTGCCGTGACCTATCACGGAAAATCGATCTCCGACGTCCTTGATATGCCCTGCGAGGACGCCCTCGAACTGTTCAAAAATATTCCCGAGATCCGCCGTATTCTCCAGGTCCTCTGTGATGTGGGGCTTGGGTATCTCAGGCTGGGTCAGCCGGCCAACACGCTCTCCGGTGGTGAGGCGCAACGGGTCAAATTGGCGGCAGAACTGGCACGCCCGGACACCGGACGCACGCTCTACCTCCTCGACGAGCCGACCACCGGCCTCCACTTTGACGATCTCTCCCGCCTCCTCGATGTCCTCCAGCGGCTGGTTGATCTGGGAAACACGGTGGTCGTCATCGAGCACAATCTGGACGTCATTAAATCGGCCGACTGGATCATCGATCTTGGTCCTGAAGCGGGTGAACAGGGGGGACATGTCGTGGTGGCGGGCACGCCGGAAGATGTGGTCGCCTACTCTCGCTGGTGGCAGCGCGAAAAGGGCCAGGCAGAACATGGAGTTCTCAATGGAAAATCGGGGGCGTCAGCGATGCAGCCGCCGTGGCGATCCTACACCGGAGAAGTGCTGGCGCCGGTCCTGGAGAACAGCCCCCGCAAGGAACGCAAGCCGTATGATCCGTACAAAGACCATCTGCTTCCCCTGCATTCACCGGAAACCGAACCCGGCTTGACCCACGTCAAGAGCCCATGGGAAACCGACGGCCGTTCCTGGCACCTCACTCGCTCATCGGCAATGAATGGACGGCCTATTCGGTGGGATCGGGCCATCCTGGAACGACTCATACAATTTCTGGAAAACCACCAGTCCACATTGGTGATCGACTATTCCACGCAGAATGTCATCGAGGTCCGCGCACGAAGACTGCGGGGCCCGTGGTTCATGCACATTTACACGGGGGACGATTTGCAGCTCCGTCTGCGAATCCGAACAGGCCGGCGTGCCGCCAAAATACTCACCAGTTCCCCCAGTTTTCGCCCTGTCCGGCGGACCGTTCCGGAGGCTTCCTCGCCATTCTTGAAGCTCTACGAACCACCGCAGGAAGAACCGCCGCTCCCACCGCCCTCTCTCGCAACCAGGCAGCAGGGCGCCTGGTGCGAGATCGATCTGCGGGTCAGCGAATTGGCGTCGCTGGATGAAATCAATTTCTGGGACTTCCTGGCGTCTGCCATGGAGGACTACCAATTTCTCTGCAGCACCGAGAGCGCACGCACCACCAAGTACGATTTGATTTGGCACTTTGCCCAGAAGGGTATCAAAGGGCGGCTGTTAGGCTGGCAACCTGAACTGCTTAGCCAGATTGTTGGTGGAATCAAAAAGGCCGTGCCCGAGGTGGCGATTGACCCTAACCATAAGAGCATGATCATGCTCCGGCTTGGCCCCTCACAGAAAACGTGGGCGGTCATTTACACCAAAAAATCCGAGGGACTGTTGCTGGTGGTTCGCGCTCCCAAGAATCGGTTCCCCCTCGGCAGGTTGCGAACTCTCTGGAGCGACGTGGAGATCGACGGTAGCCGTTCCAGAGAAGACCGAATCGAATTCTTTTTCACCGGAAGCCAACTGAACAATGCGTCGGCGCTCGGCAAATTCTTCCACGAAGCCGCCGATGCCTTCATCGCGGAACTAATGGAATGACGGTGCCGCCGTGGCGCTCGCGAGGAGGTAATCGTGTCACAATTCACACATACCAAACCCAGATGATCCACCGGAAGAAAGAGGCCATTACCTGATGAGGAACCCCCACCATGGCCAGTGATAAACGTGCGTTGCTCTCCATTCCTGCCCGGGCGCTCTTTCGATTTGCGGTGCCCTGCCATCATTGCGAGACCCTGTGGAACCGGGATGGTGCGAACCTGGATGAATCCTACCGACTGCCCAACCTGGCAGGGCTGGAAGGGGCAACGCCCCCGCTGGAAGTTCGCGCGGGCTGGAACGAGGAGGGCTTGTCGCTGCGGTTCCACATTTTTGACCTTCAGATCGGTCCCCGAGCTCGGCGGATGGTCCACGCCGCCCAATGGATCCACGTATGGATTGACACCCGCGCAGTCCATGATGTGCACCGTGCCACACGGTACTGCCATCGTTTTGTGTTGCTGGCCAACGTGGCGAGCAACCAGGCGATTGAGGCGAAGATGGCGTGGGTGGGTATTCCCCGGGCAAAAGAGGCTCCGAGTCCGCCGCCCCCGGGAAGCTTGAAGTTTCTCGTCCGGGAATACACGGACGGCTATTGCGTGGACATGCTTTTTTTGAAAGATGCCCTGACAGGCTACGATCCGCACGAATATCCCCGTTTGGGGTTCAACTATGCCGTGTGCGATCTGGCCCGCGATCGCGAATTCGTTTTCACGGCGGGCAGACCGTTGCCCTTCGATGAGGACCCCAGCCTTTGGGCCACTTTAGAACTGGTACCGTAAAAACGGACGGACGACTGCTCGTCCAGGAATTTCAACGTGTGTCACAGTGTGGTAGGGGCCATTCATGAATTGCCCCTACCGGTTAAGAATTGCCCCTACCATTTAACCAACAACTGAGCCGAGCACACGGAGCCCGGTCGCTGAAATGCGGTGTTCAAAGGTTGGAATGTGGACCTGACAAGCGCATCTGTGCCAGGAATATCTCGGAGGGGCACGCTTGTCGTGCCCGGCTCCACATGTGGAGTGCGGGGCTTTAGCCCCGCTTTCGGCGCGGGACTTCAGTCCCCGGTGAAACGCGGTGGATGATCGAATCTTAAACGGCGGACCTGACAAGCAGGTCCCTCCGACAAAGCGGACGTGACAGGCACGTCGCAATGAATGCCACCGCCGCGAGAGGTTCTGTCGAAGCCCCGTCCCGTTTCTGCGGCTGAGAAAGACTTAACGAGGAGCCGGGGCAACTCGCGCTGTCGGCCGATCTGTCACGTCGTGCTGCCGGAAGCAGATGGGGTAGGAGCCGGCGGCTGAGCCGGGGCGGAAGGCTGGGCACCGCTTCCCGGTTGGGACGGCGTGCCAGAACCTGCGCCTCCGTTTTCCAGCGGGGCAGGGCCAGGAACCGGCTTTTCCGGCACACGCTGCGTCTCACGAGGAAGTGTCGGCTGCTGCTCGGCAGGGCTTGGGGATTGGCCGGAAGTCGCCGGCGCCGGTGTTGGCTGAGACGGTGTTGTCGTGCTCGGCGTCACTGTTGTGCTCGGCACCGGGCACAGGTCGAGGGGAACCAGGCAGGGATCCACCGGCACCCGGCAAACGACCGTCCGCGGGCGATAGCAGGTGTAGGTCACCGGCACGTATTTCTGCACCGTCCGGGGAACGGTGACCGTCTGCTCTTCCGCGACCATCCGGCACACCTGCACCGGTATCTGTTCGACACGCTCTTCCGTCACCCATTTGTACGTGGTGACGGGGATCTGCCGAACCTGTTCCTCTGCCACCATGCGACAGACCTGGACGGGGACTTTCTTTTCCACTCGCTCCACCACCGGCCGCATCACCGTAATCGGAATTTTGCGGACCTGCTCTTCTTCAACCATGCGGCAGACCTGCACGGGCACCTTTCGCCGCACTTCCTGGGGCTGGTAGGTCACCACTTCCACCGGGACCTGCTCCGTCACCACCTTGGCGACGTACTGCGTTTCGGGCACAACCTGGGCCACGATGTTGGGCTGCCATACCTTGCGGAATTCGTACCGACCGCGATTGTTGGGCACCCAGTACAGTCCGCCGGGTTGCCAGGTGACTGCGCCGGTTATCGGATCAACCACCGGCTGGCCGGCCTGCCAGGTCAACCGGTTCGCGAACAGCCCGGGTTTCAAGACGAGCTGGTCCACATACTGTCCTTGGTCCACGTACTGCGTTTTGTAGGTGACGACCGGTTCCGTGACCGTGCGGTACTGTGTGCGGTACACAATCTGGCGGACCGGCTGCATCACCGTGTAACATTCTTCCCTTTCCTGGGTTTCCCAGACGGGTTTGAGGACCTTCACCCGTTCTTCGCGCTCTGCTGTTTCCTGCACATAGCGGATGACGTTGTAGCTTTCATCCCGATACTGCGTCTCCCAGACGGGCTTATAGACGGTAACCCGTTCCTCGCGCACGCTGGTCTCGGCCACCGGCCGACTGACTGTGTAACGCCGCTCGCGGTACTCCGTCTGCCAGACCGGTTTGTAGGTCACCACTTTGCGCTGTTCGTATTGCGTTTCGCATTCCAGCCGATAGGAGGTGACCTGGACCGGTTCGTACACCGTCTGATAGACGAGGCGGTAGCTTGTCCCTTCGCAGGGCGAGATAACCGCCGAGCTTGTGACAACCTGGCCGAAACTGGCGGAAACTCCCGCGCAGGCAAGGCCCACCGCTGCGATCACGGGAACCAGACGCCGTGTGAGGAAAATTGCGGCCTTCATCTTTTCACCTCATCCAAAGGAATCAGAAGACCCAGGGACACACCCCCGGACTCTGACCTCCATTCCCTCTTGGGCTCGTTTGCACTAGGGACACCGTCACAGACGGTATCTGCACCCCGCGCACAGGAACACCGGGGCACAGTCCCTATTCAATTTTGGGCTGTAATTCGCGGGATGCAAATATTCAAGTTGGCAAAATTTAACGAGTTGCAGCGCAAGTTATTTTCCAGACAGACAATCCGACACAAAGATTTTTTCAAGTTTGGGGCCGCTTGTGCCGACTAATGCAGCGATAACCCTTTCAGGGGGACGATGCGGCACCCACTCTTTTCTTCCTGGTCTGCCCAACTTCCGCCCTCGGTTCCGTGGTAGGGTTTTTGCAAGCCTGGGGCCTGCATCCAGGCTGTTGCCTTGTCGGGAAAGCCCTTCCCCTGCATCACACCTGGAGTGAGCTTACTTTTGCCCGTACAATAAGAGCATAGGTTACAAACCGGCCTTTGGTCGGCGTGGGACGCGTGTTGTTGGACGCTGGCAGTTCCGAGCGATCTCTATGAGTTACGATCCGCACGACTCTTTCCCCCATTCTGGTGACGGTCCGGCAGATTCGCCGAAAAACGATGTGCCTGGTGGCGAGCAGGGGAATCGGTTCGTCCCCGAAAACCCGTCGGAAGCAGCGGACGCCAATCAACCAGGCAGCGCCGCTCCGTCGTCTGAGGAAAATGGCAATACGGCGTCGAATCGGCCTCGGATACTGATCGGTTCGCAACGGGACCCGGCCGCCTATCGCCCCCGGCCCGGCAGGCCCGTCACCCCGGCCCGGCCGCGACCGTCGCTTCCGGAATCTGCTCGCGGCAGCCGTCCGACCGCGTCGCCCGCCGGTGCCTCAGCCGGAGAAAAAAATCTGCCCGATAGCAGTCCGGAAACTGTTCAGGAACAGACGCTGGCCGACAGTCGTCCCGCAGTCTCTGGCGTCGATGTCCGCAGTGACGCGCCGGTGTCCGAACCGGCAGGCGGCGGTGCTGTGACTGCGCCAGCAGCGGATGTTGTCCCGCCAGGTGGTGCCCAGAGCAGCGATTTCACACGATCTGATCAGCCAGCCGAGAAATCTCCCGCACCCGAGACGCGGCCGCCTCGCACTTTTTCGTCCGTGCCGGATTTCCCCGAGGATGAAGAAGAGCATCCCGAAAAAATTCTCGCCAGTGAAATCGACCAGCTCCGGGAACAGGTGCGAGGCTCCGCCCAGATTCTCACACGGGAGGTGGTCCAGGACTTGTTCAACCGTCGGGCGGGTTTGCCGCCTGATCTGGAAAAGGAGTTTGCCGAGGCCCTTGGTGACGTGCCGGTCGAACAACTCATCACGGAAACCACCAGCAAGGTGAAAGTCGGCCAGCTCGAGCCGGAATCCCGCCATGTGGGCAAGGTGCTGGCCGTGCGGGGGGAGAATGTCTTCGTGGAGCTTGGCCTCCGCGAACAAGGGATTGTACCACTCAAGTTGTTCCGGGAACCTCCCGAGGTCGGCCAGTCCGTCGAAGTTCGGGTGGTCCGCTTCGTTCCCGAAGAAGGCGTGTACGAACTCGTCCTGCCGGCGGCTGCGGCCGATGTCGCCGACTGGGCCGACCTGAGCGAGGGCATGCTCGTGGAGGCTCGGGTGACGGGCGTCAACCAGGGTGGTCTGGAATGCGAGGTCAATCGCATTCGGGGATTCATTCCCATCAGCCAGATCGACATCTTCCGTGTGGAAAAACCGGAAGAGTACGTTGGCCAGTCGTTCACCTGCGTGGTCCTGGAAGCGGATCCGCAACGCAAAAATCTGGTGCTCAGCCGTCGCGCTGTGCTGGAAAGGGAACGGGAACAAGCGCAGCGATTGCTGTGGGATTCGCTCACGCCGGGCCAGATCCGCGAGGGCGTCGTGCGGCGACTCACCGAGTTTGGGGCCTTCGTCGATCTGGGAGGCGTTGATGGCCTGCTCCACATCAGCCAGATCGCCTGGGGACGCATCAAGCATCCCAGCGAAGTCCTCCGCGAAGGCCAGACCATCAAGGTCCGCATCGACAAGGTCGATCGCGAGAACCAGCGGATCAGCCTGGGTTACCGCGATCTCCTCTACAATCCCTGGGAGGACGCGGACAAGAAATACGTCCCGCAATCGCTCTGGAAGGGCCGGGTCACCCGCATTATGGATTTCGGCGCTTTTGTCGAGCTGGAGCCGGGGGTGGAGGGTCTCGTGCACATTTCGGAGCTTTCCACCAAGCGAGTCTCGCGGGTGAGGGACGTCGTCAAAGAGGGGGACGAGGTGGATGTTGTCGTGCTGGCTTTTGATCCGCGGGAAAAGAAGATCAGCCTGTCCATCCGTGCGGCCATGAAAATGAAAGAGCCGGAGCCCGCACCACAACCGGAAACCTCCGAAGCCACCACGCAGACCGCCGAACCGGGCGCTCCGCCACCGCCACCCAAGAAGCAGAAGCCGCCCAAGCCGCTCAAGGGTGGTCTGGGAAGCAGTCCCGGGCAGAGTCTGCTCGACTTGTTGAAAAAATGATCGGGAGAGAAAACGAACAGTGACGTCCATTCAGCTCCCCGTTGTTGCCAGTCAATCCTGCGAGGGGACGGAAAACCTCTGCCGCCAGGGTCTGCCGCGCTGGCTGAAGCGTCGCGTTCCCAAGGGCAACGGCAATCATTTCACCGCCCGACTGGTGGAAACGCTGGGCCTTGTGACGGTGTGCGAGCACGCCAAATGCCCCAATCGCATGGAGTGCTACGCCCGGCGCACCGCGACGTTCATGATCATGGGTGAAGTCTGCACCCGGCGGTGCGGTTTCTGTGCGGTGAAAAAAGGCAAGACCCAGCCTCTTGATCCCACAGAACCCCACCGCGTCGCCCAGGCCGCCGCAACTCTGGGGCTGAAGCATGTCGTTATCACCTGCGTGACCCGGGATGATCTCCCGGATGGAGGCGCCGCCCATTTCGTGCGGACGATCGAGGCCGTCCGTGCCGTCACTCAGGCGACGATCGAAGTGCTGCCGTCCGATTTTCACGGGCGGTGGGAGTCTGTGGCGACCGTCGCGTCGGCCAGGCCGGATGTTTACAATCACAACACCGAAACCGTCCCACGGCTTTACGCGACGGTTCGCGGACGCAAGGCTAATTACCGGTGGACGCTCGACATGTTCCGCCGACTCAAGCGGGAATTTCCTGGCCTGTGCACCAAGTCCGGTCTGATGGTGGGACTGGGAGAAACTTACCAGGAGCTCCTCGACACTTTCGCGGATCTGGTGGTGGCAGGGGTGGACATCCTCACCGTGGGCCAGTACCTTCAGCCCACGCCTCAGAATCTTCCGGTGGTGCGATATTACCACCCCGAAGAATTTGATTACCTGGCGGACATGGCCCGGCGCATCGGTTTCAAAGAGGTTTACAGCGGCCCATTTGTGCGATCGAGTTATCATGCGGGAGAAGTGTTCGCGCATCTCCAGAAGCCCGTTCCGGCACCGCACAACCCTGGCAGCGCCGAGTTCGTGACGCGTCCGGGCGGAGAGACTGAGCGATCCCGGTAATAAAGGCGGTGCGTCGATCCAGCGTTGGGTGTGGGAGTTCGGGCATCACCCCCATTGGCGTACGACCACGATTACTTCCGGCGTAAAAGCGCTGGCCACAACGGAAGCGGCGTAGCAGGGAGGCGTCGATGACGCACAGAATTTTCTTCTCGGCGGGTGAACCAAGCGGCGACCAGCACGGCGCGGCCCTTATCGCAGCGCTGCGTGCCAGAGTTTCCGATCTTGTTTGCTGGGGTTTCGGAGGCCCGCGAATGGCTCGCGCTGGCTGCGAGTTGCTCGCCGATCTGACCTCGCACGCCGTCATGGGATTTCTTCGTCCGATCATTCAGCTTCACCACTTTTACCGTTTCTATCGCCAGGCCATTGCAGAAATGGAGCGTCATCGCCCGGACGCGGTGGTGCTCATCGACTATCCCGGTTTCAACTGGCACCTGGCGCGAGCGGCCAAAAGTCGGGGGATTCCCGTCTTTTTCTATGGACCGCCGCAGATTTGGGCCTGGGCGCGCTGGCGGGTGCGGAAGATGCGTCGCTGGGTTGATCATGCCCTCTGCTGGTTGCCTTTTGAACAGCAGTGGCTTGTTGCCCGAGGTTGCTCCGCGACTTACGTCGGGCATCCCTTTTTCGATGAGTGCTCTAGCGCCGTGTACGATAGCGCGCTGCAGGCGCAACTGACGGCTGATCCCCGCCCTTTGCTCACCATCCTGCCAGGTTCGCGCGATCAGGAGGTTCACGCCAACGGACGGGCTATGCTGGAAGTGGCGGCCCGTCTGCGGGAACAAATTCCCAGCTTGCGCGTGGCCGTGGCAGCTTTTCGGTCGGATCAGGCCGAGCTCATGGAACGCTGGGCCCACCAGCTCGATGTTCCCGCCCTCGTTCTGGCAGGAAAAACACCGGAATTGATCCGGTCGGCGACGTGCTGCCTGGCCGTTTCCGGGTCGGTTTCGCTGGAGCTTCTCTATCACGAAAAGCCCACCGTGATCCTCTACCGAATCAGTCCCCTCGCTGCCCGAATTGAAAAATTCGTTCGCCGCGTCAAATACATCACGCTGGTTAACCTTCTCTATCATGGTGGTTCCCAGG
>NZ_JACIYL010000360.1 GCF_014359955.1 Thermogutta sp.
ATGCGAATACCGATTTTTTCCGCAGCCTGCATCACAGTTGTGCCTTCCGGCACCTTGACCGGAGTGTCGTCGATTGTCACCGAAATCTGTTTGGGACGCTTGGCCATCATATGCTTTGCGATCCTGCACCGGGCTTAAAGTTTGAATGTCTGTTTAACAAATCTCAATGGATTGGGTGTCGTCCCACTCCTCCAGACCAACCGCCGTTCGACCGTTACAGGCGGAGTACTGCATCAAAGCGGCAAACCTGGAAGCAGCGTCCGCACTTGATGCACCGCGCCTGATCAATCACGTGCGGCTTGCGACGCTCGCCAGATATGCACTCCACCGGACAATTTCTGGCACATGCGGTGCATCCCACACACTTTTCGGGATCGATTTCGTAGTGAATCAAGGCGACGCATTTCTTGGCGGGGCAGCGTTTATCCCGGACATGAGCCAGATACTCGTCACGGAAATGGGTGAGCGTGCTCAATACCGGATTGGGAGCCGCCCGTCCCAACCCGCAAAGGGATGCTTTTCGGACCAAATTGGCCAGCCGTTCCAGCTTCACCAAATCACTCTCGTCGGCTTTGCCTGTGGTAATCCGCTCGAGAATTTCCATCATCCGGGTCGTGCCCTCGCGGCAGGGCGTGCACTTCCCGCAGGATTCGTCCTGCGAAAAGGCCATAAAGAACTTGGCAATGTCCACCATGCAGTCGTCCTCGTCGAGGACGATCATACCGCCGGAGCCCATTATCGACCCGGCCTTGTTGAGAGTGTCAAAATCGACCCGCAGATTGAGCATCGAAGCCGGGATACAACCGCCAGCCGGTCCGCCTGTCTGCACGGCTTTGACTGCTTTTCCGCCTGGCGAGCCGCCGCCGATTTCCATCACCACTTCTCTCAGCGAAATGCCAATAGGCACCTCTACCAGACCCGTCTGCCTGACCTTTCCTGCCAAAGCAAATACCTTGGTGCCACCGCTAGCCTCGGAACCGATTCGGGCAAACCAGTCCGCGCCGTAAATGATGATGGCCGGGACGTTGGCAAACGTTTCCACGTTGTTGATCACGGTGGGCTTGCCCCAAAGGCCCACTTCCGTCGGATAAGGCGGACGAACACGCGGCTGCCCTCGCTCTCCCTCAATCGAATGGATCAGCGCCGTTTCCTCGCCGCACACGAACGCCCCTGCGCCCAGGCGGATTTCGATATCGAAATCAAATCCCGAGTTCAGGATGTTCTTCCCGAGAAGGCCCCATTCCCGACAACGCTGGATGGCGTTCTCCACACGTTCCACCGCCAGCGGGTATTCCGCGCGAACGTAAACAAACCCGCGGTGTGCCCCAATGGCAAAAGCGCCAATAATCATGCCTTCAATGACGTTAAATGGATCGGATTCCAGCATACTGCGATCCATGAAGGCCCCGGGATCTCCCTCGTCCGCATTGCAAATGATGTATCGTGTCTTTTCAGGAGACTTTCGTGCCAGGGCCCATTTTTGACCGGTCGGAAACCCACCACCCCCTCGACCCCGCAGTTTAGAACGGGTGATTTCATCCACGACCTTCTCAGGATCGTTCTCCGCCAGCACGCGCGTTAGGGCCTCAAAACCCCGATAGTGGAAGTATTCCTCAATACTGGTCGGATCGATGATTCCGTTGTGGCGAAGGGCGATCCGTGTCTGGCGGTTGAAAAATGCGATTTCGCCGTACAACTCGAAAAAGTCCTGACTGACGGGCTCTTCCTTCACCCGCAGACGCTCCACAATCCGTCCGTTTTGAATGTGTTCGCGAACGACCTCCTGAAGATCCTCCAAAGTTGAAATCCGGTAGAGTATGTTTTGCGGGCGAACCAGAATGTGAGTGCACTTGCCCGCCAGCTCCGCGCTGCATGCCCCGAAGCAGCTCGCCTTTGTCACGCGGCAGATCTCCGGTGGGATTCCCATGGCTTTCAATTGATTGGCCATGGGTCCACCGCAAATCTGTTCTCCTTTCCACCCGCATCTCAGCGATCCGCAGTTCAAGATCTCATATTTGGACAACTGTTCGATTGGACCATCCAGAACATGGTCCAGCAGCGGTTCCCCGCCAATTACATGTTGCGTGAAGATCTTGTGTACCAACTCGCGATTGACGAGCTGATACTTGATGGGCATTTCACCCATGCGAAACACGCTGACGATCGGCTCACGACTGCAGCGGCCCGTGCACCCCGTTTTACGGAGGACAATATCATCCCGTCCCGAGGCCGCGATGTGCTTGCGGAACTCCTCCGCCACCTCCAGAGAACCCGCTGCATGTTCACATGTTGCGGATCCCACCTGGATAAAAATCCTTCCCTCGCCGATGCGCTGTTGATAGTCGCTCTCGGCCCGGGATTTCAGCGCGTTGTAGGCATCCCAAATTGCTTGTGTCACGGGTCTTCCTCGCCCACATGAAATTCAGAATAAAGATCACTATCCGCGTCTTCTATTCGTCAAACCCAACGTCCGCTCGGCCAGCAGTGATCCCCAGATACAGACGAACATGCCGGCCGTGGAGCTCTTCCGACGCGTCATGCACCACCTCAGCCTTTCCACCTCGGAGTTATATCTTCAAGAGCGGTCAGCCTCCGGTTGCTGCTTTATTAGTGTTACGTCCGGCAGAAATGCCAAGTTCACATGGGAGATCAGACCTCTTTGGGCAGCTCGTATCCCGGTCGCTGCGGTCGTTCCACAAGACTGTTTGCCTCGTCGTCCCCGATAAAGATTTCGCGAACGGGATCCCATTGGAGGCGGCGGCCGAGATAGCGGGCAATGTTGGCAAGATGGGCAATCGTGATCGATCGATGCCCGATCTCCACATCCGCTACGGGTTTTTCCCGTGTCCGGATGCAATCCATCCAGTTTTCCATGTGGTATTTGGCCTGCCACAGAGCAACTTCGTCCCGCCATTTGTCGATTTCCTCTTTGGGAGGCAGGTCTTTGATGAGGTCCGGCGGATTGCAAGTAAATTTATTTCGATTGATCTCAATTTTGCCGAACTCTCCTGAGAAGATGGCACCGCCCATGGGGCCGTTCTCAAGCTCGAGACGGATGGGCGTGCCGTCTGCGTATTTCATGTGGACGGGGGCATTCATGTCTTTGGCAGCCCCCTGGGGACGGATGTCCACGGGACCAGTGTCGTCCTTCCCGAGGGCCCACTGGATTTGATCGAGACCGTGAGCGCCCCAATTAGTCATCTCCCCGCCCGAATAATCCCACCACGCCATCCAACCCAAATGGAGCTGACGGTTATAGGGACGGTAAGGCGCCTGGCCGAGCCACTGATCCCAATCAAGTTTGTCAGGAATCTGCTCTTCCGGCAACCCAGGATAGAACCGCGGCCCTGGATAGTTGCATCCCTGGACCACGCGGATTTTACCCAGTTTTCCTGACCGAATGAACTCGCAGGCGATCCGGTTCATAGCCATGGAGCGCTGCTGGCTTCCGACCTGGAAAACTCGGCCGTACTTCCGAACGGCGTTGACGAGCACGCGCCCTTCACGGATGTACAGTGTAAGCGGTTTTTCCGCGTAAATGTCCTTTCCTGCCTGGCACGCATGAATGCACACCAGGACGCGTGTGTGATCCGGCGTTCCTACGATAACCGCATCGATATCCTTTCGATCCAGAAGTTGCCGATGGTCCTGATAGACCGACCATCGCCCTCCCCCTTTTTCTGCGTTCACTTGTTCCGCCCGTTCCAGATAACAATCACAAACAGCCAGAATCTGCCCCTGATCCGGCAACTGCTCGATGAGCAGACGGGACCGGTTTCCCGTGCCAATAACTCCGACTGTGATCCGATCGTTCGCCCCCGGCCGAGAACCTTCCGCCAGTGCGGAACGAGCAATAACACTGGGAAACGCCAAGCCGGCCGTCACACCGCCGAGAATCTTGCAGAATGATCGCCTTCTCAATCGCATCATGAAAACCCTTTCTCAAAGACTGGCCTTTTTCCCAGACACGGGTGCCACACCTGAGCTGGACCCATTCCAACCATTAAGTGGGGTTCGGGGGCAATCCCGCCAAACACCATTCCTTGTGCTTGCCAAAGTCCTCAAAAAAACGGCTTATCGAATTGATTGCTCCGGGAGTTCTGTTTTAATTCCTTCGTCAATAGGCATCCGGTCTGGGATCGCATCTGTTTCTATCTGGAGCCGCCTCAATTCGCGCTTGAGTTCTTCGAGCACTCCCTGATAGCGGGGATCGTCGATAAGATTATGCCGTTCTTCCGGATCATTGAGCAAATCGTAGAGCTCCGCTTTGTGTTT
>NZ_JACIYL010000361.1 GCF_014359955.1 Thermogutta sp.
ACCGGCGCCTGATCTTTGGCGTTGTATTGAATGCCGTGGGGACTCCACCCCACAACGCAGAGCAAGTCCCCTTCAAACGACACCCGCGCATGGGGACAGGCCCAACCCTTTCCCAGCGACGTATCGGCGGTTCTTTCCCGTTCCAAGACCAGCCCTTCAATATCGAGGCCTGCCGGCAGGCTGGGGATGGCTTCCAGTATCCGGGCAAGCAGCCGCAGCGCGGCAATTTTGTCCGCTCCTTCCGGCAGCTCGATGAGGCGACCTTCCTGCAGAGCGTCGAGCAGGCTGTCCATATCTATTGATCTCCAAATTTATGGAAAAACCATGTTTTCACATAGTGCGTGATTACTGCGTACGAGAGCAGAAATCCGGCGATGAAAGGCCAATAGGTCAATGGTAAGGGCACCATTCCCAGAAGATCGGCCAAAGGTGAATAGGGCAACCAAATACCGATGGCCGCAACAATGAGTGTCGTCAAAACGAGATGGGCAGAGGCACGACTTTGAATAAACGGAATCCGCCTTGTGCGAATAATATGGACGATCAAGGTCTGCGTTAAAAGCGATTCAGCAAACCAACCCGTTTGGAAAAGAGACTCATAATCGACTCCACCCGTCGAACCCATCTGAGTAAATCGCCAGCATTCGAACACAAACCACATCAGGGCAAACGTTGCGTAGTCGAAAATCGAACTGATCGGACCAATATACATCATGAAGCGGCGCACATTGTCGATGTTCCATTTCAACGGTCTTGCAATCTGTTCAGGATCCACACTGTCCGACGGTATGCCAGTTTGGGATATATCGTAGAGCAGATTATTTACGAGCACGTGAATCGGCTTCATGGGAAGGAAAGGAAAGAGATAACTTGCTCCCACCACGCTGAACATGTTGCCGAAATTCGAACTTGCTCCCATCCGGATATATTTGATGATATTCGCGAAAATTCGGCGTCCCTCCATGACTCCATCTTCGAGGACGAGAAGGCTTTTTTCGAGGAGAACAATATCGGCCGCTTCTTTGGCCACATCCACTGCAGAATCCACTGAAATACCCACATCGGCCGCCCGCATCGCCGGTGCATCGTTGATCCCGTCCCCCAAAAACCCGACGACGTGCCCTCTTTCCCGCAGCTTTTGGACAATCTGCTCCTTCTGGCCGGGATTCAACTTGACGAACACATCGGCCTCTTCCACCAACTGACTGAATTCTTCGTCCGTCAAATCAACCAACTCGGTCCCGCTGACCACGCGGCGAACCTGAAGCCCCACGTCGTGACACACTTTTTGTGTCACCAGTGCATTGTCGCCCGTGAGCACCTTGACAGAGACCCCGACGTCGCGAAGGAGCCGAATCGCTTCAAGTGCCGATTCCTTCGGCGGGTCATAAAACGCGATATAGCCGAGGAGGATTAATTCCGACTCGTCGGCGACGGTAAAGGTTGTTTTTTCACGGGGAAATTCCCGGTACGCCACGCCAAGCACGCGGAATCCCTCGCGATTCAGCCGTTCCACCTCTTCAAAAAGATCGTCTTTAATGACCGGAATAAGCGGATAGACTTCATCGCCGATCTGATAGTACGAACACTGCTGGTAAATTTCCTCCACAGCCCCTTTACAGATCAGGACATGGTCGCCCTCGTAGTCTACCACCACCGACATCCTGCGCCGCTCGAAGTCAAACGGGAGTTCGTCCACAAGCCGACACTTCCCTTCGACATCGAGGCTCGTTCTTTCCAGGACGGCTCGATCGATGAGACTCCGCAACCCCGTCTGGAAATAGCTGTTTAAATAGGCGTAAGTCAGGACGTCCTCGCTCGGACGGCCGGTCACGTCCACGTGACGCTCGAGAACCACACGGTCTTGCGTCAGCGTTCCCGTCTTGTCCGTACAAAGGACGTCCATGGCCCCAAAGTTCTGGATCGACGGTAGGTATTTCACGATCACCTTCCGTTTCGCCATGCTGAGCGCCCCCTTGGCAAGATTGACAGTCACGATCATGGGAAGCATTTCCGGCGTGAGGCCCACCGCGATGGACAGGCCAAAAAGCAGGGCCTCGACCCAGTTGCCTTTGGTCAAGCCAACGAGAAAGAAAACGATGGCCACCATGATGACCATCATCCGGATCATCAACCAGGTAAAGCCACGGACACCACGGTCAAAGCTTGTTTCTGTCCGTGCGGCCGCCAGCCGCTGCGAAACCGAGCCCAGCATCGTGTGGCCCCCGGTATTCACCACAAGGGCCCGGGCAGTGCCACTTATGACGTTGCTTCCCAAAAAGCATGCGTTCGGCAAATCCCAGGGACTGGAAACGTCATCACTGCTCACCAGGGCCGTTTTTTCCACGGGCATGGATTCCCCCGTCAAAACCGATTGGCTGACGAAGAAGTCCTTCGCGCTAAGAAGCCGCACATCCGCTGGAATCATCGCCCCGGCCTGAAGGAGCACGATATCACCGGGAACAATTTCCGAAATTTTGACCTCCGTTTCGCGACCGTTGCGCAGTACCACACTTCGCGGTTGCACGCGTTTTCCCAGGGCCTCAACCGCGCGTTGCGATCGTCGATCGAGGATGAACGAGAGTCCCACGCTGAGGAGCACCATCGCCCCTACTACGATCGTGGACTTCCATTCCCCAACGAGAAACGACACCGCGGCAATGATGATGAGCTGAACATTGAGGGGATTGCGCAGCCGATGAGAAAGGTCTGCCCAAACGGAAAGTCGTTTGGCATGAGGAAGCTCATTGGGACCGTATTCCTCGAGACGATTCTCGACTTCCTCATCCGAAAGCCCATCAGGCGACGAGTTGAGCCGCCGGAGGGCTTCGCCTGGTGTGACGAGGCAGATTTCCAGAAGTCTTTTCTCGTCGGGACTGAGAGCGACGGTTTTCGCCGCTCCCTCACCCGTGCCATTTCGGCGTCGGAACGGAATGATCAGGGAATGCGACAAAGCTCGCATCATATGCCCCCCTCCGCGATGCAAGATGGAAACCCAATGAGCGAGACCAAACGAGCACGGCTAGCGAGGAATTGAGCGCCAGGAATACGCTGGGAAGAGAGCCCCAAAACGTTGCCCATGTCCAAGGGCACGCGGGTTCCGGATACCGCTGGAGGGGTGTAGCTCGATCTAATGGGCAAACAACTCATCTCACGCCTCCGGTTTTACGCGCCGATCCGTCCACCGGAGGCGTGGTGTCGATCAATTACAGCACGGGGTTATGACCGACCCGCGACCTCCGGAAAGTGCGGAGAATCGGACACTGATGGTCGTCGGGATCGTTATCCATCATTTCAGGTTGCATGGCTTGACGTGTGATCCTTACCAACAAGGCTCGGGCGTTGTGCCGTCCGAATCCGCTCCAAACAGAAGAACCTCCTTGCGGAGTGACCCGCATCCTTTTCAGTGTAGAACGCGACGGGTGGCTATTCAAGGACACGCCATACCCGACTATTTTCGCCACAGTCTGCATGCGATTGTGCTAATTGTTGGGTTTTTTCAAGCCCAAGCGCGTGGGCCAACCGAATTTTCCGGATGAGAAGCCGACCTTGAGCTCTTCCGAAGGCCGTATACTACTCCGTCCGCCCCCCGGCAAATTCTTGTTCGGAGGCACATTCCTCCGAATTTAAGGCTTCTTTTGAAAAGCAAGCCGGGCAATGGCTGAATCCTCAGCCCGTCCATCTGGGGCCAGAGGCATCTGGGACGAGAAGTTGGGACGGTCGACTCGTCCGTGGTGACGAGTCGTGAAATTGGATATAAAAATAGGTGGTGAACCGGTAGTTTGCTCCTCCCAGGAGGTCACAGTTATGACGACGGTCCTTGTGGTGGATGATTCCCCGCTCGATCGGAAGCTGGTGGGATCGCTTTTGGAGAAAAAATTTGGCTGGAAGGTGGAATACGCTGCCTCCGGTGCGGAGGCACTTGCCAGAGTAAAACAGAGCCCGCCGGACCTGGTGATTACCGACATCAGCATGCCCGAGATGGACGGGCTGGAACTTGTTCGGCATCTTCGTGAAACCTTCCCCGAGGTCCCGGTCATTCTGACGACAGCTTTCGGCTCGGATATGCTGGCCATCGAGGCGCTGGAACGCGGTGCCGCCAGCTATGTGCCGAAGTCGCAGCTTTCCACCAGGCTTGCCGAGACGGCGGATTCCGTCCTGCGAATTGCCGAACAGAACCGGGAACGTGAGCGACTCTTCGAATGCCTGGAATCAATCGAGTTTGAATACGTGCTGGACAATGAGCCAGAACTGATCCAGCCGCTGGTCTC
>NZ_JACIYL010000362.1 GCF_014359955.1 Thermogutta sp.
TAGCGGCTCAGATCGGGTTTGACGCCATCCGGGGTTTCATCATTATCGATATCAAACCATTCCGGCTTGAATTCGATGCGGCGCCCCTCGCGAGCCGCTATGTTGGTCGTCAAAGCAATGACGGCGTCGGCCAGCGCCACTTTTGGATAACATCGCGGATGGATTTCCGGATCGGCGGCATTGGGATTTCGGCGGATGCACCAGGCCCAGTGCTCGATTTCCTCTCGGTAACCCCGGCTGACCTTGGCCGTGGCCATTTGGCCCAATCCCTCGGCCCGTTTTTGCGCAGGACCGCTGGCCTGGGTGTCGAGAACCGGACCACCAGCGTTCTGGCTCACCCCCACCGACGCGGAGGTGTCGGCGCCCGCGAACAGCATGGCCTCCTGCTCGCGTTCCAGAATCAACGTTCCCTTGGTGCCGAAAACGATCTCGCCGTATCCGCCGAAACCATTGCCATTGATCGACGCATACTGGACAGCGATTTTCTTCAACTTCCCCACCGGATCGTTGGGATCGTAACCCGGTGCAGGAAATTCGATAATGCAGTACACATGGTCTTCGATCTCGCGGTCGAGCGGAAAGATCGGGCGGTTCCCCGCCGCCACCACATTGAGCGGCAGTTGCTTCTGTCCTCCGTGCATGGCAGCGATGAAGATGGAAGCCGCATCGAGCTGATGGCTGCCCAGTTCCGCCATGAGACCGCCGCCTGTCCGCTCCCACAACCGCCAGCGGATGAGCTCTTCGATAGCAGGCCGGAAGTACTTTTGATTTCCCGCCACCAGGGTCTTGTCCTGGTAGCCGTACTCCTTCACCTTGTCGATAATCTCTTTGTCACGAATCTGGGCCTCCACCTGGGCCAGCATCTTTTCCAGACGTTCAACCTCGGCGGTGACCGGACGAGCCGACTTTTTAGCTTCTTCCACTGCCTGTTTCAATCGCCGCTGCTGTTCAACCAGGGTGAGGTGGCTTTTGTCGTCCGGCTTGGCACCGGGCGGCAATGGCATCGACCAGCTATCCCGACCAGGCAGATTGCCACGGTGCCACTGCGCTCGGATGTAGTGCAAATCCCCTAGCAAGCCCCGCCGAATCATATCGGTGGCGTTTTCATAAAGAATGTTGTAGTGGCGCTGGTGTCCCACCGCGAGATGGACCGCGGCCTGCTTGGCCATGCGTGCCATTTCCTTGCACTCATGAACGGAATGGCCCATCAATTTCTCGGTGAGCACATGCTTGCCGAGTTTCATGGCAGCGATGGCGGCCGGGGCATGCAGGTGAAGCGGGAGCGCGATGATCACCGCTTCGATATTGTCCTTTTCCGCTTTCAGGAGATCCTCATAATGGCCGTAGACCTTGATGTGCTTTCGGGCCTCGTCTTCGGTCTTCCATCCATACACCTTGAGGAGACCCGGCCGAGCTTCCATGGCCGCCTCACTTGACCAGTCGCCGTGGAACGCCCGATGGATGTTGTACGGCCGGATATCGGCAATCGCCACGATTTCAATGAATTCCGGGTTGCATGCGCCGATGAGGACCTGCCCCTCATCCCCGGTGCCGAGCACGGCCACGCGCAGGGGCTTCTCGATGGTGCTTTCGTAGCCGAAGTAGAACGCCCCCACACTGCCGCCGGCCGCCATGGCCGTCAGCAATCCCGCCTGGAGAAAGTCGCGGCGTGTGACCTCCAGATTGTTTCCCAGCGCGCGATGAAAATTGGCTTTACCGACTTCGCGTTCTTCCGGTGTCAGATTCATCATGCCGTTCCTTTTATCGATAACCTTTCAGACAATGACCGAATGTAAATCCTGCTGTTTTCGATTCTCTTTAATTCTTTCAACCGGCGGGCATTCAGTCACCTCAGCACCGTTCGCCGATCAATCGCCTTTTGGGGCTGGTTCCGGGGTTGTTTCGCTCTTCCGCGTACCACCGCAGCATTTTCCCAGACATCTGCGGAGCGGCAAACACACCCCGTAGTACAGGAAATAATCGAGACCGGCCCACCGTCCGACTGGCATGGCAGCCAGGGCCAGGAGGGCCATCATCTCCACGAAGTTCTTATCAACAAGCAGGGCATGCCCCACAATCTCGGGCGTTTTTGGCACGACGGTGGGCCACGGCCACTGCGTCATCACCACGAAAGCAAGAAACGCTGCGCCTCCCAGCGCTGCCAGGCGCGTGAACGCTCCCACCATCAAACACAGGCCGATGGCCGTCAGAGAATAAGTCACTACCACATTGAGCAATTCTGTCTTCGTCGCAGCAAAGGGCAAACGCACGGGCAATCGCTGCGTTTCACAGAGGGGCACTTTAATCATACCGCGAGACTTTTGCTCCGGAGTGAGAATCTCCCACAAGGAACTCAGATAAGCCCGGCCCATGTTATCGATCTCTGAAAACCACGCGGCCGCTTCACTTCGCAGCTTTTGTTGCCTTTCCCAGAGGTGTTCCCTCTGGAAGTAAGCCCCAAGGTTACGCGAGGCCTTTTCTTCCTTCTCGAACCGTTCCAGGCTGTTGAAATGAGCCAGAATATCGTCCCGCTTTTGGGCCAGGTAATTGTTCAGGGCCTTCACGAAACGATCACGCGTGGCTTCGGCCTGCCGCTTTTGTTTGTCGTCCATGCGATAGTAGCGGACATACTCATCGCAGGCCTTTTTCCAGGCTTCCTCATACGCAGGGGAAATGACCACAAGTTCCCCGTCCTTGGTTTTGACAATCTGCAATCGGATCTTCCCGTCTATATCGGGAACCATGGCATAAAAGAAGGGAGCAAACGGTCCCTTGGCCTGACTGAGGAAGGGCTCGGCGGAGAACTTATCGCGGTTGGCAATCTTCCAGACACCTTCGTACAGAAAGTGCCAGCCAATTGTGATCCGCAAAAGCACCAGGAGCACGACTGCTCCTAAACCGATGGTGAAGCTTGACCGGTTCAGGGCTAACCTCCTTCCTATATGCGACCGGCCACTTACCGGTCCAGACCTCGATGATGCCCAATGACGGAATAAAAAGGAAGGCTTCTGTTGACGGGGAGGGGATGCGGCCGGAGAAACCCTATCCCGTTCCTCATCTTTGCTCATTTTAATTCGATTTTTTGCATTCTGCCACCTGGTGGGAAGGCTGTCTCGGGATCTTGAGGTCCCCCGCAAAACCGCGGAGCATCCACAATTTTTTCGCCGATGCCCCTTCCCTTTGCACGTCGCCGGAATACCCCGTCTTTTCTACGCCCGGCGGATTTGATTGGTTTTTGGCGTTGGCCAGATACTCCATGCAGCCCACCCTGTCCGCCCGGGACCCAGGAATCAATCCCGATCGATTCGGCGAACGAGTACGCGGCAAGGCCCGCGTCCCCGTCCGCGCTAACATTATATGCGGATGAAAACGGCTCCCACATCTCTGGGGACGAGGTAATTCAGCACGTGACTAATGAGTTTTCTCTCGGCGTTTAGCCAGGTGGGACCACCCGCCCCCCAATCCTAAATATGTCGCCCTTACTTGTACAAAGGGGCATTTTTGTTGGTGGCCAGGCTGGCGACGAAATCGACGCCTGCCAGAAAAGTCTCCGGGGCGTTGGCCCCTTCCTTCAGAAAGTAAATACCGCCTCCGAGAAATCAACGATCATTCTTTGCTGCACAGACCAGTTCGCCGATAAACTGGAAAACCGTGTCCCGTCTTATCCGTCGCGCTCTTCAGTTCCCAGGGCGGGTGAGCTCATCCCCCCTGCCGACTTGAGTTTCCCCACCCCGTGCGGCTTGTCCGGCAGGCGGCAAGTGACGATAATGAGGCGTCGATGTGTCCGCACCAGCCGCGATGTCGGCTATCCAGCCGGGACGGTCAATGCAGTCGAAACATGCTTCGTTGGGGGAGAACCAAACCATGCTGCGGATGTGGAAACGCCGAGATTTTATTTCAGGAATGTTCCTGGGTGGAGTCGCGGGAAGCCTGGCCTGGAATGGTCTGGCCCGTGCCGAAGACAAGCCACGATTTGGTGCAGAGGCGGCGTTTTCCGCGATCCGGTCCGGCAGGAAAATTCCCGTTATTCTTGACACCGATATCGGTGACGATATTGACGACACCTGGGCCCTGACACTTCTTTTGAAATGCCCGGAATTGGATGTCCGCCTGGTCGTGGGCGACAACAGAAACGCGATCTACCGCGGAAAACTTATTGCAAAGCTGCTGGAGGTCGCAGGACGCACCGATGTCCCCGTGGGGCTTGGGGTGGGATTGGAAGAGCGGCCAAGCAGGCAGTCACGCTGGGTTGCCGACTACGA
>NZ_JACIYL010000363.1 GCF_014359955.1 Thermogutta sp.
AACTGCGTTTTCGGCGGAAAAGAGTTCCGCACTTTGTTTGTCACGTCCGCAGACAAGTTCCTGGCCGTGCCCACCCAGGTCCGCGGGGCGCTGCCTGTCGTTTGCACGTCCAAAAAACCATCGCCAGAAAGGCAGTAAGCCATCGCAAAACGAATCATGAAAAAATCGCCCGGCAACGGCTGATCGCATATGATTACAGGATGGGGCCAAGAGGATTGAAGTCAGCGTCATGGGAAGCTCAGTCGACTTTGGGGAGAGAGTCGGCGCTGCGTTTTGATGACGATTAACCTTGTCGGGCCTCGCCGGGCTTTTACTCACAGAACGAGCCTGGGGCGCTGCGCACGTGCACCTATCGTTGCGGGATCAAAAGACATGGCTCACGGCTTTCGTGGAATAACCTGGCTTTCTGAGTGGCTGTGGCCGATCCGAACGCGGTGGAAACGGCGCGTCCTCTTTGAAGATGCGTTGAAATTCATTCATGAAAGGGAGGAAACAGGGCAACCAGCAACGGCAGAGGAGTTGGCCTCCGCGATTGGCATTCCGCCGAAGAGCCTGCCCGGCTTCGTCGGCCGACTACGGGAAATAGGTTACCTGGAGCCCGAGCAAGAGGGGGACCGATATTTGCGGCTGACTGCGGAGGGGCGGCAGGAGGCTCTCCGGATTGTCCGGCTGCACCGGTTGTGGGAACGTTATCTCGCCGAGCAAACCGGGCTGGCACCCGAAGAATGGCACGCGGCGGCCCATCGCCTGGAACACACCACCACCCCGGAGACGGCCAACTCGCTCGCCGCCCAACTGGGCTTCCCTCGCTTTGATCCGCACGGGGATCCCATCCCCACGGAAACGGGCGAGATTGCCCGGCGGGAGGGAACACCCATTTCGGAGAGCAAGCCAGGTGACGTGGTGCAGGTCTGCCACATCGAAGACGAGCCCCTTGCCGCTTACCAGGAGCTGCTCGCGCATGACCTGCACCTGGGGACACCTCTGCGGGTGGAAAAGATCCGGCAGGATGGGGTGACCGTCCGCCACCAGGGGCAGACGATCCGCCTGTCGCCCGAGGCTTCTGCCAATCTCTGGGTCAAAGCGGCCCCCGAGACCGAGTCCAAGCCGTGGGAACAGCCCAGGGCGACGCTCGCGGACCTCCAGGTGGGGGAAGTGGGGATTGTGAAAGGGATCTCGCCTCAGTGTCGCGGACTGCAGCGACGGCGGCTCCTCGACCTGGGTTTTGTGCCGGGGACGCGAGTGGTCGCGGAACTTCGCAGTCCCAGTGGGGATCCGACGGCCTACCGGGTCCGTAACACGCTCATTGCCCTGCGCCGAGATCAGGCCCAATTGATCGACATCGAGCCGATCCATGCGGGTTCTTCCACAACACCTTTGCAGCCTGTTCAGAACCGATCGCCATGAAGATATTACCGCGACAATGCGATAGCTGTCAGCTCTGCCCGGCAGGAAGCGCGGCAGGCGCGGCGATCCTCCAGGTGGAACGCGGCCAGGCGGACTTTGTCGTCGCGCTGGCAGGCAATCCCAATACCGGAAAGAGCACGGTTTTCAACGCCCTGACCGGCCTGCACCAGCACACGGGCAACTGGCCGGGCAAGACTGTCACCCGAGCCGAGGGCTTTTTCACGTTCCAGGGGAAACGCTTCAAGCTGGTCGATCTGCCCGGCACCTATTCCCTGATGGCCACCAGCTACGATGAGGAAGTGGCCCGTGATTTCCTCCTTTTCGGGCGGCCGGACGTCACCATCATCGTGGTGGATGCGACCCGCCTGGAGCGTAATCTGAACCTTGCCCTCCAGGTTCTGGAAATCACCGACCGTGCGGTAATCTGTCTCAATCTCATGGATGAGGCCCGACGCCACGGAATCACGATTGATGTACCCGCTCTGGAACGTGAACTGGGAGTGCCGGTGGTCCCCGCCGCGGCACGGTTCGGGCAGGGGATCGACGAGTTGGTACAGGTTGTTGCCCAAGTGGCCCAAGGGGAGCGGACATGCCGCCCTCGACGCGTCGGCGGCGAGGCCCCCAGTTTGAAAGCGGCGGTCGATCAGCTCGGCCAGCTTCTCCTGGAGGCTTTCCCCGGACTGACAAACGCCAACTGGGTCGCGCTCCGGCTGTTGGACGGCGATCCTAACGTGACCGAAGCCGTCAGGTCGGGAATGCTCGGGGAACTCGGAGAGCGGGAAACGCTGCTGGATGGCTCGTCCTCGCTGTCTCGAACGGGCACGGAACAACCGGCTGGGGACTCCACCAGGGCCCTCCGGGAGACGATCATTGAGACGGCCTCCTCCCTGCGCTGGCAGATCGGCATGGATTTCCACCAAACGCTGGTGGAGACGATTTATGCGGCGGCAGCCGAAATCGCGGACCGCGTCGTCCGGTATGACGAGGCGCAAAAAGCGCGGTGGGAGGAAAAGCTGGACCGCATCCTCACCAGTCCCCTGTTCGGTTATCCCATCATGGTGGCGCTATTCCTCGTCGTCATTTGGATCACCGTCCAGGGGGCAAATTATCCTTCCGCATTGCTCAATTGGTTACTGGTGGAAACCCTCTATCCAGCCGTGCGCGGGCTTTTCGTGGCGGCCGGCGCACCTTCCTGGATAACCGGTCTGCTGGTCGATGGAGGACTTCTCGCTACGGCGTGGGTCGTGAGCGTGATGCTTCCCCCGATGGCCATTTTCTTTCCCCTTTTCACACTGTTGGAAGACCTCGGCTATTTACCGCGGGTGGCGTTCAATCTGGACCGCTTTTTCCGCTGGGCAGGCGCCCACGGTAAACAGGCGCTGACCATGACCATGGGTTTCGGCTGCAACGCTGCGGGAGTCGTCGCCTGCCGAATCATCGACAGTCCCCGGGAACGGCTCGTGGCCATCCTTACCAATAACTTTTCGCTCTGTAACGGTCGCTGGCCCACGCAGATTCTGCTGGCCACCATCTTTCTGGGCAGCCTGGTGCCTCCCTACCTTTCCGGCGCGGTCGCGGCGGCCGGCGTGGTGGGCGTCGCCCTTCTGGGCATCATCATGACGTTCGTCGTGTCCTGGCTTTTGACCAGAACCGTCCTCCGGGGAGAGGTCTCCACGTTCCATCTGGAACTGCCGCCCTACCGGCCACCGCAAATCCTGCAAACTCTCTACACCTCATTGATCGATCGCACCCTCATCGTCCTCTGGCGTGCAGTGGTGTTCGCCTTTCCAGCGGGAATGGCCACCTGGGCTGTGGCCAACATATGGATCGGTGGCGACACACTCGCCGCTCATATCGTCCGATGGCTCGATCCCTTCGGCCGATTCGTGGGCTTGAATGGGGTCATCCTGCTGGCCTATGTGGTGGCCATCCCGGCCAACGAAATTGTTATTCCCACCATCCTTATGCTGACAGTCCTGCTGACAGGAGCAGGCGGTATCCACGCCCAGGCCGGTGTCCTGTTTGAACCTGAAGATCTGACCCTCACAGCTCGCATTTTCCAGGAAGCAGGCTGGACCCCCGTCACCGCCCTCTGTCTCATGCTCTTCAGCCTCATGCACAACCCATGCTCGACAACCATCTATACGATCTACAAAGAAACCGGCAGCACCAAATGGACGATCGTCGCTGTCGTGTTACCGATCCTGATGGGGCTGACAGCCTGTTTTCTGGTCAATGCCACACTGGGGCGGTTCTTCTGACGCTGATTTCCCGCGTGGCGTCACGCCTTCACGACGCTGGCCCCTCTTCACTTTTCGCAGGGTTTCGCGAGAGGCCAGGGCCTCTCCATGTTGCCGGGACAACCCATGAATTGCCTCGTCCACACGTACGGGATTGACGAACCGCCTTCTGGCAGGGGCCATTCATGAATGGCCCTCCCGCTGAAGGAGGAACTGAATCAAGCAGCCGGAGCCGGATGAGGGACAGAAACTATCCAACGCCGGAACGTGGGCTGGCAACCACATCTCACCACACATCCTTCGGAGGACTTGCCCGCGAAAGCAGAACAGTCTATCCAACCTTCAACATTGGAAGTGACAAGCACGTCCCTCCGAAATACTTTTTCAAGGAGCCGCTCGCCGTGCCCGTGGAAACGGCATCGATCTTCCAATCTTGACCAGCCGGCCCAACTCACCAGTAATCCACCCCTTAGACGCGCCAACCTGGCATGCGCGGCGCACCACAGGTAAACTGAGTTTTCCTGACTTTTTGTGGACCTGATGGAGGATAATTCCGGTAGAACTTTCTACAGCCATGACACACAACGAGTCTGCAACCCCAAGGAC
>NZ_JACIYL010000364.1 GCF_014359955.1 Thermogutta sp.
ATCACATTGGTGGGAATATAGGCCGAAACTTCCCCCTCGAGGGTTTCCACGATGGGAAGCGCCGTCAGCGAGCCACCTCCCCGTTCGTCACTCAGCTTGGCAGCCCTTTCCAGAAGACGGCTGTGGCAGTAGAAGATATCCCCGGGATAGGCCTCACGACCGGGCGGCCGACGCATGAGAAGCGAAAGCTGTCGGTACGCCTGCGCCTGTCGCGTCAGGTCGTCGTAGATCACCAGGGCGTGCTCCCCTTTGTACATGAAATACTCCGCCATGGCACATCCGGCGTAGGGAGCCACATACTGCAGAGGTGCGGGATCACTGGCCCCCGCCACCACTACAGTGGTGTATTCCATTGCGCCGTAGCGGCGGAGCACATCGATGATCTGGGCGACGCTCGATTCCTTCTGGCCGATGGCCACGTAAAAACATTTGACGCCCGTCCCTTTCTGATTGATGATCGTGTCAATACAGATGGCGGTTTTTCCGGTTTTGCGGTCGCCGATGATCAGCTCCCGCTGGCCCCGCCCGATCGGTGTCATGGAGTCGATCGCCTTGATCCCTGTTTGCAAGGGTTCTTTCACCGGCTGCCGGTGGGCAACACCGGGGGCCGGACTTTCCACCGGGCGACGCTCGTGGGTCACAATAGGGCCCTTCCCGTCCAGCGGGTTGCCCAGTGGGTCGACCACGCGTCCTAACAGGGCCTCTCCGACGGGCACGCTGAGCAACTGTCCCGTGCTGCGGACCTCGTCCCCTTCCTTGATCCCCAGATAATCGCCAAGGATGATCACGCCCACGGAGTTTTCTTCCAGATTGAACGCCAATCCGCGAACTCCCGTGGGAAATTCCACCATTTCACCGGCCATCACGCCAGAGAGCCCATAGACGCGCGCAATGCCGTCCCCCACCTCCAGCACGCGGCCGACCTCGCGGACGTCGATCTGCGATTCGTACCGCTCAATCTCCTGCTGGATCACAGAAGCGATCTCGTCGGCTTTGAATCTCATGGGCACTCCTGTCGATTATCTGCTGTCTGATCTTCCGCAACTGCGTTTCTACGGAAGCGTCCAGAATCTTGTCACCGACCTGAATGACAATTCCACCGATAACGCCGGGATCCACCTGCCACTGGACCACCGGGACCCCGCCCACCAACTCCCGAAGCTGGCCTTCCAGCCGCTCCATCAGGTCTTTTTCCAGCGGGGTTGCCGTGATAACCTTCAAATGGACCAGACCTCGGCGTCGGTCCCATTCTTCCTGGATTGCCTGCACGATGGGCCCTAAAATATCCAGCCGGTCGCGGCGATTGAGGACCCGCAGGAAATTCATCACCAGCGGGGACACGCGGGCTTCGAAAACACGATTCAGAATTTCCAGCTTCTCCTCGTGATTGATGATGCCGGAGCCAAGCAATTCGGCGAACCGTGGAAATGGCTTGAGCACTTCCTCCTCGATCGCCCGCAGTTCCGCCACCAATTCCTCGACCTGACCGGTCTTTTCCGCCGCGTTGAGAAAAGCCTCCGCGTACACGGAGGCGATTTTTTCCACCGTGACATCGCCGGCGAATTCGGCGGCAAATCGGGCATCTCGGGCTTCCAGGTCCTGTGCCATTGCTCTATCCGTTGCGCGGCTCGCTCATTTTCCTGGCCATTCCGTCCCAGCTCATCACGAGGGTTGACTGGAGATCCTCAATTCAAACCTGGCGGATGCTGACGGCTGATGGCCTCCATGGCCTGCTCGATCATTCGCGCGTGAGCGGTGGGATCAAGCCGAGCGGCCACCAGTTTTCCCGCCAGATCGACCGCCAAGGCCGCCCCGCGCTGGGCCAATTCCTGCAGCGCCCGCTCCGTGGCTCGATCAATCTCCGCCAGTTTCCGGCGATACTCTTCTTCCGCCTCCTGCCGGGCCTTATCGATGAGCGACTGCCCCACCTGCTGGGCGTCCTGTTTGGCCTTCTCGATCATCGCCCGAATTTCATTTTCTGCCTGCCCCAGCTTGGCCTGATACTCGCTCAGCAGCCGTTTCGCCTCGGCGTTCGCCCGTTCGGCATCTTCGATCTCCCGGCGGATGTGATCTTCGCGCTGATCGAGGGCCCGGGCGATCGGCTTCCAGGCAAATACCCGCAGCACCACCAGGACCCCCACAAAGACGACGGCGGTCCACAGTGCCAAATCCTGCCGAAAGTCGAGCGGATTGACGGCCTGCGCGACCGAAGACTCTTCCCCATGCCCGCCGCCAGCCTCTGCCCCCCAAGCGACCGAAACGCTCTTCGTCCCCAACCCCAAAACGAGAGCGATCATC
Source organism: Thermogutta sp. (assembly GCF_014359955.1). GTDB lineage: Bacteria > Planctomycetota > Planctomycetia > Pirellulales > Thermoguttaceae > Thermogutta. Next base: position 2,299 of record NZ_JACIYL010000364.1, read on the forward strand.
GCCAGTGCGGCCCATTTTCTCATCTGTTCGACCATACCAATCTCCCAGCCAATGGAGGGCCTTGCCCATCCTTGGGCTTTCCATTTGCTCCCTCGTGCGTCAAAGGGAAAGATCCAGCAGCCTCCAGCAACCCGGGTGACACCAGCACGGCGTACCCTTGGAAGGCTCCCTGGTGAAACCGGCGGCCTTGTTCCTCACCCAGTGAAGAATAGGGCAATGAGACATACGATCAAACCGAAGAACGTGACACCTTCAATGAGCGCCGCGGAGACAATCATCGCGGTCTGAATGTTGCCCGCCACTTCCGGCTGACGAGACATCGATTCGACTGCCGCCGCTCCGATTTTGCCGATCCCGAAACCCGCTCCCAGGATGATCAATCCCGCACCGAAGGCACCTCCGAAGAAGATCGAAAATCGGTCAGCGCCCTTGGCTTCCTGCACCTGCTGGGCCTGAGCTGTTTGCTCCTGAGCCGGCGCGGCGGACTCTTCCGCCATCGCCAGCATACCACCCGACCACATCATCACACCCAATGCGATTGCAATGAGCCACTTGTTCACGGAGCCTGTCTCCTTTCTCTGCTGAGGACCCAATTGTCTCGCGGTACTCTTTCCTGAACCGCGCTCTCCCAAGTTCTTCCGAATATTTTCCGACTTCTCACACCCGGCTGGAACTCAGTTGCCCCGCTGACGCTCAGTGGGTGTGCACCGCCATCCCGATAAAAATCGCTGCCAGGAAGGTAAAAATATATGCCTGAAGGAACGCCACGAACAGTTCCAGCATCATCAAAGCAATTTGCCCGGCGACGCTGGCGATCGTCACCCCAAACCAAAGAATCAGCCAGAAATTGGCCACCGCCGCAATAAAACTCAGGATCACCGCCAGCACCAGATGGCCGGCAAACATGTTGGCCATAAGACGCACAGCCAACACGGCATGTTTGATGCACAGACCGGCAAACTCAATCACCCAAAGCATGAGCTTCAGAATAATCCCCAGGACTCCTTTCAAGTCCATGTGGGGCACAAGGCTCTTCACGTATCCGATCAGGCCGTGCTCCTGGATTCCGGCCCCTATTACCATCGCAAAACTCAGCACCGCCAAAGCACCCGTGACACTGATCGCGCCCGTTGGCGATCCCGCCCAGGGCACCAGCCCCATCAGATTGCAAAACAGAATGAAAAAGAACATGTTCCAGAGAAATGGCAGGTATCGGTCCGCCTCGTGCTTGCCGATGGCAGGCCGGGCCACCTGGTCGCGAATGTAACACAGGATGACATCGAAAAATGTCGCAAGACGGCCTCGCGGCGGCCTCCCCCCACGTAATCGCCAGGCGAGTGGGATAAAGATAAGCATCATGAGGACCGCCACAATCAGCTCCAGCACCATGAACTTCGTAAGCTGGAGCCGAAGCGGAATCTCCACCGCCGGGATGTGACCCACCAGCGGCAGGTCAACCGCTCCTAATCGCAAACTGCCAAAATCCAGCATTGGCAATTCGACATGATAGCCGAAGGGAAAGTGAAAGGACGTGGCGTCCTTCACGTGTTCCCCGGCCACCGCGATGTCCATGCCCATCGTATCACCACTCGCAATAAAGATTGCGACCGAAATCCCGATAGGGGCGAGTCCGACAACCTAACCCCACCAAACAACAACACTTCCTTTTACGCATCTGGTGAGGTCATCGCTCGGGCTGCCTTGATCCTGAGCCCTTTTTGGCCAGGTGCCACGCCACAGCCCAGGTTTGCAGGCCCACAATTAAGGTATAGATCACTACAGAATACAGCAAAGTGCTCACGCTGACCAGCCATCCCGCGCAAATTGCGCCAAGAGCCAGCAGAACCAGGGGCACAACAACCCGCAAACTTCCTCCCACAAGGACAAGTACTCCCTGGGTGCCCGACTGACCATCCGCCTCCGCCCAGATCCCCGCCAGGATGGCCCCC
>NZ_JACIYL010000365.1 GCF_014359955.1 Thermogutta sp.
CGCCGCTGGAATATGCTGCCGAGTAAAACAGAGTCCGCAATGTGCCGGATGCAACTGTAAGGATATCGCAGCCCTCTTTTCAGCCGCGGCGCAGCACCGTGTGCCGTTTTTCCAGTTCGAGAATGGCCACATTGATCATTGCCACCGCTGGGCGGAGAGCTTCATCGACTCGCAGCCACCCAGCCCATGCTATACGCTGGAGAAAGCGGAGTGGCATTATGCCTTGTACGACCTGCCTCCATTTAGCTGGGACATTTTTGGGAAGGGTAAACTGGGACACGGAGCGGTCCGGGTTCGTATCTGCGACGGGACCGTCTTTTACTTCGACGATGGCTGGTGGGGTGGAGTTTTTTGGCCGAGCCGCGTACCGCCCTGGGCAATTGTGGACAGGTGAGAGCCAGATGAAGGAATTCCTCCTCCAACACGGCCTCCTGTTAGGTGCGTCCGACTGGCCGTTTGGCCTTTTGGTAGCGTTGCCGGCCGTGCTGACGACCCTGTGGTTGTCATGTAGGTTTGGGGTGACCCCTGTAGCACGGATGCTCAATTATTGCGGGGGTCTGTGTGGTGTGCTTGTGGTGGGTGCTTTGTGGACCCGCATTATGCCTCGGGGTGTGTCTGATGCCTTTCGCACGACACCATACTCGCCCTTCCTTGTCTCGGCATTGGCAGCATTTAGTGCCGCGTTCGGGGTAATGGGCGTGGCCTTGGCGCGAAAGTTGTGGATGCACGCTTGGCGTGTAGTATGGGCGCGATGGCGAGACCGCTGTAGAACATAGGTTGGCCAAGTAGGTTAGGCTGTGCCTGACGTCAGGCATCAATGTTGATGGACTTCCACCGTGCCAACTCGGGCAAGATGCAGGTTGGCCACCTCAGGCAGCGTTACCTCTGGGGCCCGGCGGTCGATCAGATCCTGGCCGAGGAGGCGGTTGGCGGCGGCACGGCGGATTTGGTCCACTGGACCTTGACGGACCACCTGAACACGGTGCGGGGCATCGCGAAGTATGATTCGGGCAGTGACATGACCACCGTGGTCAATCATCTCATTTACGACGCCTTCGGCAAGGTCACGTCGGAGAGTAATCCGACGATCGATAGTCTCTTTTTATTCACCGGTAGACCATTCGATAGTGACACTCAACTGCAAAACAACCTCAACCGCTGGTACGATTCTCGCGTCGGCCGCTGGCTGAGCGAGGACCCAGTGGGCTTTGACGGTGGGGATCGCAATCTGTATCGCTACGTGGGCAATTGGGTGTTGACCGCGGTGGATCCCGACGGCCTGAGGTTCGTTGGGCCCACATGTGCCCCCTGCTTGCAGCCGTATCTTCGGTGTATCAAGCGGGCTGGTCTCATGAAAGCAGGCTGCTACGCCGCAGCTTCCGGCTGGCCCCTTGCCGGCGATGTCACGTGTAGTGCCCTTTGTGCTTGGCTTCGTTGGTCTGGGCCAGGTTACTGGGTGTGCTTTGGCGCATGCCAAGTAGGATCGCTTGCAAGCATAGGCTTAAAGTGGACCGTTTGCGACACCCAATATCAGGACGACATGATGAGGTGTGGTAACGAATACAACCGTTGTGCATATTATGCCGACCCCCGCGAGTGTGGGTGTGGTCCGGGTAACGAGAATTGGCGCCCGGACTAGAGACAGTGCTTGCCGTTGATCCTGGCCTTCTTGGGGAGGCGCGCTATGACGTTCGTTGGCGTAGCTGTGGGTCTCGCGGCCGTTGGAGCGTCCGTGGCCTATTTCCTCATCGACGGGTTGGGGCTTCCGCGTTTCTCGCTGGTGGCGATGATAATACGCTGCACGGTGCTGACGCCGTCTGCGGTTTGGATAGACTGGCATTGGTCCAAGAAACCCCTGGCGTTTGTTTCGACACAGCTGTGGATAGTGCTTCCGATAGTCGGGACGCTTCTTTGCGTTTTGGTGCCGTACCCTGCCGGGTTTCCAGACCCGCCAATAGCCGGGTTGGTACGCGAAATCATTGTTGCCTTGGCAACCATTGGCGTACCTGGAGCGGTCGTTCCAGTTATCGGTTACGTGAAATCCCACCTTGCCTCGAAACGGGGCAAAGACAGTGAACGGGGAGGAGTCGAAAGCGATTCATGAAACAGCCGCAGGATGGGGTGCAACCGGCGCTCGGCGTTCCTCGGCCTCTCGCCGCAAATTGAACTTGTACCGGATCGACCGCTTGGGCCGCGTCCGCCAATTCCAATACGACAATCTCGGTCGCAATACGGCCGAAATCTGGTATAATAATGTTCAAGACGCCGACGCCGATCAGAACCGCCAGCGGACGATCGCCTTCGGCTATGACCTGGTGGGCCAACTCACGAGCGTCGATGACGTCGATGCCGACTACACCTACAGTTACGATGCCCTGGGCCGGGTGACCACGCTCACCCACAGCATCGTGGGGCTTGTGCCCATGGTGACTTTCACGCAGGCCTACGACGCGGCCGGCCGCCGCACCGAGCTGAAAACGCAGATCAACGGGACGGCCGAGTTCGTCAACCAGTGGACCTACGACGCGCTGGGCCGCGTGGTCCGCATCACCCAGGGCCCCCAGCCGGGCGGCCGGGCCGTGGCTGAAAAGCGGGTGGACTTCTCCTACGACGCCGCCGGGCAGCTGACCGCGCTGGCCCGCTACGCCGACCTGGCCGGCACACAACTGGTGGCCGAAAGCAGCTACAGCTACGACCAGGCCGGGCGATTGCGCAATCTCCGCCACTTCCAGGGCCAGACGACCTTCGTGGAATACACGTGGAACTTCGATGCCGCCAACCGCATGACGCAGTACATCAACTCGGTGGACGGTACGGCCGACTACACCCATGACAATGCCGGCCAACTCATCGGGGCCGACTACAATTATCAGACGGATGAAAGCTACCAGTATGACGATAACGGCAACCGGGTCACGGCCAACGGCAGCACCTACACCACCGGCGACAACAACCGGCTCCTTTCCGACGGCACCTACCGCTACCTTTACGATGCCGAAGGGAACCGGACCTATCGGTTTATCGATAATAACCAGAATGGCCAGTTAGACCAGGGCGACACGGATATCACCAAGTACAATTGGGACCACCGGAATCGGCTGTACAAGGTGCAGCATCAGGCAAGCTATGGGGCGGCGGTGGATTGGGTGATTCGGTATTCGTATGACTATCAGAATCGCCTGGTCTGGCGGCGGCTGGACGGCAATGGGGACGGGGACTATGAGCAGAAGCGGGTGTTTGTCTACGATGGCAACCAGATGGTGATGGACTTTCAGCGGACGGGGGCCGGGAACATCCAGGCCTCGAACCTGAGATGGCGGTATCTTTGGGGTCCGGCGGTGGACCAGATTCTGGCTGAGGAGGCGGTCAACGGAGGTGCCGACGAGACGGTGCAGTGGACCTTGACCGATCATTTGAACACCGTCCGCGATATTGCCAAGTACAATTCGCAAACGGATACGACGACCGTGGTCAATCACCTCATCTACGACGCCTTCGGCAAGGTGACGTCAGAGAGTAATCCGACGATTGATAGTCTCTTCTTATTCACCGGTAGGCCCTTCGATAGTGACACTCAACTTCAAAACAACCTCAACCGCTGGTACGATCCTTCCGTCGGCCGGTGGATGAGCGAAGATCCGATCGGCTTCACCAGCGGAGATGGGAATTTGTATCGGTATGGGCGCAATTCCTCCGTATCACTTCGTGATCCCGACGGCCGGTTTAGTATGTCGAGTCTCGAAGCGGGCCCTGCTATTATTGCACACGCCTACGTGGTCAATAAGAATTGGGCTTTCGCCGATACGATAGAAGTACACATGCTGGCGCAGGTCTACGCATCATGCGATGATTACGGAAACGTTTGTTACCACGGTCACAACACCAGTGTCCTGAAAAACACATGGGATACAGCTCTTCCCGGTCACATCAACGTTACCGCGATCTGGAACGGCAATCGCAGAGGCTATCAGGTGGAATGGCTGGAAGGAAAGGCAGAAGAAGGTGACGCACCGTTCGGCGAGAACGTTCAAACCGCAGCGGAAATAATTGGGGGTGTTGTGGGAGGTGTGGTTGGAGGTTCTATCGCTGCTTCCGGTGGCCCAGCAGCCGTTCCTGTTGGTGCGGCAGCGGGATCTGGTGCGGGAATACTGGTCGGCTGGGCGATTGGCGAAGGCGGATATGTAATCGAAGAAATGTTTGACTTGCAGGCGACTTGGCAGTTCCGCTGGCAGTGGTGGCA
>NZ_JACIYL010000366.1 GCF_014359955.1 Thermogutta sp.
TGTCTTTGTCCAAAATCCGCATAACAACCGCTTGACCCCACGTGCTGGGGAGGATACTCACCCGCAGGTCAAGCTGCTTTTCGCCGATGTTCATTTTGATTCGGCCGTCCTGTGGCCGACGTCGCTCGGCGATGTCCATCTTGGCGAGAATCTTGATACGGGAGAGAATCGCACCGAGCAAACGGCGGGGGGCGTTATCCCGCTCGACGAGGTATCCGTCGATCCGGTACCGGATCCGGACACGGTCCTCAAACGGTTCAATATGGATGTCTGACGCCCGAAGCTGCACCGCCTCCGAAATAATGAGGTGGACCAACCGCACGACGGGAGCACTCGATTCGTCCACTTCCTGGACGGTGCCCATGTCGGTATCCACCTGAGTGAAGTCGATCGCCGTGTCCGTCACTTCGGTGATCATCGTGTCACGGCTCTCGCCCGATGTCTGACCGTAGTAGCGGTTGATCGCCTCCTGAATGGCCTCGCGGGGCGCCAGGCAGATCTCGATCCGCTTGTTGAGAATGAAACGCAACTTGTCGAACGTCGCAAAGTCGTCGGGGTCGCTGACCGCCACCTTGAGCTGGCCGTCTTCCTCGGCGACAGGGATGACCACATTCTCACGGGCCACCGATTCCGGCACCTGCTCGATGACGTGCGGCGGGATCGACGTACGAGACAGGTCGATGTACTGCAGACCATGCTGTTCGGCGAGAACTTTCATCACCTCCTCGCCGCTGGCGTAACCCAGTCGGATGAGGGCGTCTGGCAATTTCATGCCGGACTGGGCTGCCAATTCGCGGGCTTCTTCGAGCTGGTCGGCACTCACGATGCCCCGTTGCACGAGCAAGTCGGTGTAATCCGCGCGGCGTTTGACGGCCATGGGACAAGCCTCCCAAGTGGAATAGGACTGTACGGTTTTCTCAGAACTCCCCATTTCCACGGTACCCGTCGGCATTGCCTGTGTCAACAACGAGACGTATCAAAATCCGCCGGAAGACGCACGACAATTTCCTCCCGGAAACGGGGGTTCAGGGCCGACGTGGAAGTCGGCCCTCCACGGGACGCTGCCCGATGTGCTGGGATGGACGATCCAACGTCAAACGGCGGACCCGACAGGCACGTCCCTCCATATGCGGTAGGGGCAATTCATGAATTGCCCGTACCAGTGGACACTCATCGGGGGCCCGGCAAAACACTGCAAACGCCAAAATAGTGAAGGCTCAAGCCTTCACCGAAAAGCGGCGATGAATCGCCGCACTCCATATGGAGTGCGGGGCTTTAGCCCCGCTTTCGCCGCGGGACTTCAGTCCCCGGTGAAACAGAATGGACGATCCAACGTTGAACGGCGGACCCGACAAGCGGGTTCCTCCGGAAAAATGGACCTGACGAGCAGGTCCCTCCGACGGATGTTTCGGAGGGGCACGCTTGTCGTGCCCGATGCAAGGGAATGGATAATCGAACGTCTAGCCACGGACCTGACGAGCAGGTCCCTCCGGAAAAGGTTGCTCCGACGTTGTAGAGGCGATTCATGAATTGCACCTACCTTCTCCCTGTGCCGCCGAATACTCTGTAGAGCGAGGTCAGTCATCGGGGACCCGGCATTACGGAATCGGCGGTCTGCCGGTACAATAATGCTTTTCGAGCAAAACAGCCGTTTCCGCGGAGTCCGACCAGCCTATCCGTTCCCAGGTGTGGCAAAGCTCAGCGGTGGTCGGTGTGTTGGGGCGTGCTGCGCCGGTAGGCTGGCGTCGCGAACATCTTGAAAGCGAGAGGTTGAACGATGGCCAAAGGCGGAAAAAAGAAGAAAGCGGAAGTCGTTTTCCTGGTGTGTGAAGAGACGAACGACTACAACTATTCGCTTCGTCGCAAGCCTGGTGGCGAAAAGCTGCGGCTGAAGAAATTCTGCCCTCGCTGCCGGCGGCACACGTGGCACGTCGAAAAGAAGAAGTGAAGATCGTGTGGCCTCGGATCCGCCGCTGTGATTGTCCCTCTGGGAGGGATTTGTCAGGCTGGAACGAGGGGCCGAGGCGATGAAAAAGCGCTGGCGGATTCACCCGCACGATCCGGGGGCGGTCGCCGATCTTGCGCGACAAGTGGGTGTCCCCGCCGTCATTGCCCAACTTCTTCTCTGCCGGGGGATCCGCGATCCTGAAGCCGCGGAACGATTTCTCTCGCCCACCCTGCACCGGTTGCGGCCGCCGGAGTTGCTGCCCGACTGTGAGAAGGCGGCCGACCTGCTTTGGGCGGATATTCAAGCAGGCCGCCGGATTGCCGTTTATGGCGATTACGATGCCGACGGTATCACGGGCACGGCGATCCTCTGGAAGTGTTTGAAACTTCTCGGCGCCGACGTTAAGTACTACGTCCCCAGTCGTCTGGAAGAAGGGTACGGCCTGAACACCGGAGCGCTCGAGCAGTTGGCCGGCCGGGGGGTAAAGACGGTTGTCACCGTAGACTGCGGGGTGACAGCACGGGAGGAAGTGGCCCACGCCCGTCGGCTGGGTATGGAAGTGATCATCACCGACCACCACGAACCGGGGCCCGACTGGCCGGAGGCTGCCGCCATTGTCCATCCGCGGGCGGCGGGGGGGACGTATCCATTCCCCTGGCTGAGCGGGGCGGGTGTGGCCTTCAAGTTGGCCTGGGCACTGGCGCGCAGAGCGGGAAACGGAAAGCGGGCAAGTGCCCCGTTGCGAGACTTCCTCGTCGAAGCCGTGGGCCTGGGTGCCGTGGGGACCGTGGCCGATGTCGTCCCCCTCAGTGATGAGAATCGGATCTTCGTGCATTACGGGTGCACGACGAGTTTACGGCAGCGGGTTCCCCTCGGGCTTTCGCTCCTTCAGCAAGTCACACCTGCGGGAAAGAACGGACGGACGGACAGCGAATGGATCGCCTTTCAGCTCGCTCCGCGGATCAACGCGGTGGGCCGACTGGGACAAGCCGCCCTCGCCGTGGAACTGCTCATCACGGAGGAACCCGCCCGCGCGGAGGAACTCGCACGATATATCAACGGCCTCAATGACCAGCGAAAATCCATCGAGCAGAGCATCTATCTCAAAGCGCTGCGGCAGATTAAGGAGACGTGCGATCCCGAGAATGATCCGGCGTTTGTGCTGGCCGATGCCGACTGGCATCAGGGAGTGATCGGGATCGTGGCCGGGAGACTGGCCGAAAAATTTCATCGGCCGGTGATTCTCATTGCCCTCAACAAGACCCGCAGCAGACCCGCGGTGGGGTCCGGACGGAGCGTGCCCGGACTGCATCTCCAGCAGGCTCTGGCGGCATGTGCGCATCACCTGGAAAAGTTCGGGGGACATTCCCAGGCGGCGGGGCTCAGTATCGAGGAGGATCGCATCGCCGCGTTCCGCCATGAATTTTGCCAGTATGTGGCCGAACATTTCGATGCCGCCAGCAATCCGCCCGAAATCGAAATCGATGGGCAGTTTCCTCTTGGGGTATTCACCCTTGACGTGGTAGAGCAGATCGAGCGGCTGGCGCCTTTCGGCGAAGGCAATCCCCGGCCGGTGCTGTGCTGCGAGAATGTCACTGTGGTGGAATCACCCCGGGCGGTGGGAAAGGGCGAGCAGCACCTCATCTTCCGCGTGGAGCACTGCGGGACCGTGATGCGGGCGGTGGCCTTTGGAGCAGGGGAGCGGATCGCCGAGCTGCCTGTCGGGCAGCCTTTTGATCTGGCATTCCGACCGGTGATCAGCGAGTTCCAGAGTCAGCGGCGGGTGGAACTCCACGTGGTGGACTGGCGTCGGCCCGAGGAACGCTGATCAACGGGCCCGTCTGTGGAACGGTTCATCGAGGCAGCCATCGCCCAGCGCGGTGTCTGAAGTTGCGTCCGAGTCACCTGTCCCCATTTTTGCAAAAACCTACGACATGCCCACGAGCGCAGAGTGTTTTAGGGGCGATTCATGAATCGCCCCTACCGTTGGCGTGGATGTTGCCTCTCGGGGCGTCTTCGCTTATCTTCCTGGGAAGGTCTCGCGGACATCCTGAGCAGTTGATGATGGATGCCCTGGTGGATAAGGAAACAAATATGGCTCCGCGGCAGATTCCCGGTCGTTTTTATCGTTGGCTAGTCGAAGAGATCAGGTTCTGGCAGGAGCGCGAGCTCGTCTCCGCGGACCAGGCCGAGCGGATCCTGGCCTGCTACGAGGCGAGAAAGCCGGGAATCGCCCTGGGCTTGCCTGTGAGCAGCGTCTTTTGCGGACTTGGAGGAACGCTCATCGAG
>NZ_JACIYL010000367.1 GCF_014359955.1 Thermogutta sp.
CACGACCGCGAGTTTCAAGAAGCGTTCATGAATATCTGGGAAAATATAGCACGGCGTTTTGTGCATAGCGACGTGGTCTGGGGATATGACCTGGTGAACGAACCGGTCGAAGGGGCGGTCCCAGACGGCTTGATGAACTGGCAGCAGCTCGCAGAGGAGACGGCACGCCGTGTCCGCGCGATTGACCCCAGGCACGCCATTATCATTGAGCCGGCTCCGTGGGGAAGCCCGTCATCGATCGCGCTTCTCGATCCCATCGACGTACCGGGTGTGGTGTACAGCGTTCATATGTACGTGCCGCACGCGTTCACCCATCAGGGAGTCTATGATAATCCAATGGGTATTGTCTATCCGGGGACTATCGATGGTAAATGGTACGATCGGGATACGTTGCGCAAGGTGCTTGAGCCCGTTCGTCGGATCCAGGAGGAAAACGGGGTCCACATTTATATAGGTGAATTCAGCGCGATTCGCTGGGCACCGGGAGATAGCGCCTACCAATACCTGAAAGATTGTATTGAGATTTTCGAGGAATATGGCTGGGACTGGGCATACCACGCTTTCCGAGAATGGGATGGTTGGAGTGTGGAACACGGGCCCGACCGCAATGACAGAAGTCGAACAGCGACACCGACGGACCGGGCTGTTCTCCTTCGATCGTGGTATGCCAAAAACGTCAAGCCCGAGTTTTCCGAGAGGAAAAAGGATTAACGCGCTTACTATAGTGGCGGATCCGATAGTTGCCATTAACCGAGAACCATCTTCTGAATAAAAGGATAGTCGCATGAACGGCGATCAAAAGGCGCTGGAACAGCTCACGGATGCGTATACCAGGATCACAGGCGAACTCTCCAAAGTCATCGTCGGGCAAAAGGATGTCCTTGAACAGCTCATTATCGGGTTATTTTCTCGCGGGCACTGTCTTTTGGTGGGCGTCCCGGGATTGGCAAAAACGTTGATGATACGAACGCTGGCGTCGTGTCTGTCCTTGAAGTTCAGCAGGATCCAATTTACGCCGGATTTAATGCCTTCCGATATTACGGGAACCGAGGTGATTCAGGAAGATAAAGCGACCGGGCGACGGGAATTTCGGTTTTTGCCTGGGCCCATCTTTGCGAATATCGTGCTGGCCGATGAGATCAATCGCACGCCTCCGAAAACCCAGGCCGCCCTGTTGGAAGCCATGCAGGAACAGCAGGTAACCGTGGGCGGTCAGCAGCACGTCCTGGATCCGCCGTTTTATGTGCTGGCCACTCAAAATCCCATCGAGCAGGAGGGAACATACCCACTCCCAGAGGCGCAACTGGATCGTTTTATGCTAGAAATACTTATTAACTATCCCGACGAAAATGAAGAGCTGGATATTGTATTGAGAACGACATCGGATACGGAGGCACGCGTGGAGCCGGTACTTGATGCCCGCCAGGTGTTGGAAATTCAGCGACTGGTGCGGCGGGTGGCGATTCCAGAACATGTGGCCCGATATGCTGTTCGGCTGGCGCGGTGGACGAGACCCTCGTTTGAAGAGGCTCCCCAGTTCATCCGGGATTATGTGACATGGGGAGCGGGGCCGCGGGCGGCACAGTGCCTGGTGATGGCCGGAAAAGCGCGTGCAGCGCTCCACGGGAGGGCTGCCGTGTCGGTAGAAGATGTGGAGGCCGTGGCTCTACCCGTGCTGCGGCATCGGTTGGTCCTTAATTTTAATGCGGAGGCGGACGGGATTAAGTCGGATGATTTAATCGCGCGCCTGTTGCGTTCTGTTCCTCGCCCGGAAGATGAGTTGGTGAACCGTGGCATACTCCCCAAACTTTCTTGATCCGCAGATTTTGTCGAGTATAAGCGGATTGTCTTTACGGGCCCGCGCAGTGGTGGAAGGAACGGTGACGGGCCTGCATCGGAGCCCGTTCCACGGTTTTTCCGTCGAGTTTGCGGAACATCGCGAATACAGTCCCGGTGATGATCTGCGCTATGTGGACTGGAAAGTATTCGGAAAAACGGACAAATTTTATGTAAAGCGTTTTGAGCAGGAAACGAATTTATCATGTATGATTTTAGTTGACGCAAGCGCAAGCATGGGCTTCAAGAGCCATGAGGCGCCGCTGAGCAAATGGGAGTATGCCCAGTGCACGGCTGCGGCGCTTGCCTACATCGTACTGGCCCAGCAGGATCGTGCGGGACTCGGCGTCTTTGCCGAGCAGTATCGAGTATTCGCGCGACCGGAAACCGGCGGCGGACAGTGGCAGCAGATTGTTCAACTCCTGGAAAAAGAATCGCCGGCCGGTAAAACGGCGATTGGAACTATCTTGCATGAGGCAGCGGAACGCCTGACGCGGCGCGGTGTGATTGTCATCGTGGGCGACTTTCTCGTGGATTTGAACGAGTTAGAACGCGGTTTGAAATACGTCCGTTACGCGAACCACGAGGCGATCGTTTTTCACATCCTTGACGATCTGGAAATCTTCTTCGATCTCCAGCAGCCGGTGTTGTTGCGTGGCCTGGAGGTTGCCAGCAAAGTGGGAGTGGATCCGCGTCTTCTCCGCCATGCCTACCGGCGGTGTGTGGAGGAATACTTGCGAAATATCCAGAGGATTTGCCACGGCCTGAAAGTGGACTATGTGAGGACAACCACTCGGGAAAAACTTGATCATGTGCTGCGGGAGTATCTGGCCTTCCGGAGGAAAATCAAGAGTATTTAGTGAATATAGAATCGTCTCGGGTCAAGTGTCGCGATCACCGTGATGGATAAACCGGAACTGCTCATCCTCGGCCTTTCATTCCTGGATCCGGCAATTCTGCTTGGATTGCCTGCCGTCATTATTCCGATCCTCATCCATCTCTGGAATCGCCGGAGACATATGGAAATGAACTGGGCGGCCATGGAATTTGTACTGGCTGCTCTGGCCATCGAAAGACGGCGGATATTACTTAGAGAATACTTACTTCTTTTATTGCGGATGCTGGCGATCGCGCTACTCATTGTGGCGGCTGCCCGGCCCGTTGTGGAGGGGCCTGCCGTGGCGATGGGGTATCAGGCGGCGACGGGCTGGATATTCGTGCTTGATGACTCGCTCTCTATGGAGCAGTCCAGCCAGGGGAAGTCCTGTTTCGACCAGGCCCGGGATGTGATCACGCGTCTTGTGAAGCACGCGGGGCCTGCGGATGCTTTTTGCTTGCTGAGGGCAGCTCAGCCTCCGACATGGGAGGTGGAGCTGGCGATCAGCGACCGGCAAACCTTCCTGCAAATTGTTGATCAAATAAAATGTCGACATACTCGCAACGATTGGTTGGCGTGTTTGCAAGCCGTTCTTGGGCGAACGCAACGCCTTCGCGAGGAGTATCCCCAGCTTACTCGTTTCGTCGTCGTGATTGTGACAGATGGCCAGCGAGAGCCCTGGGATCAGGCGATGAAGCGTCAGGGGGCTGCGGTTTCCAGTACGGCTGACGAACTGACTCGTCAGGCAGAACTTATCGTTTGCCATGTCGGTGGAGATCGCGAAAGTAATACCGCGATCACGCGGCTGGAAGCTTCACCACTAGTATGTTCACGCAATGAAGAGACGGTTATTGCCGGGCAGGTCACCGTCTTTGGTAACACGACGGAGAGACCAGCCACAGTCGAATGGCTGATAGATGGTGTTAAAATTGGTGAATCGCGCGTGGATTGGAAATCCCCCGAAACGGGAACATTCATCTGGTCCTACCGCCCATCCAGACCCGGGGATCATGTGATTGAGGCGACTCTTCCCGACGATCAGCTTTCCATCGACAATCGTCGGGGCGTGGTGGTTACGGTGCACGATCAGGTGCGGGCGTTGTGTATTGATGGTCGATATTCCCCGATACCATTCCAAGGGGCGAGTGACTATGTCAGGCTTGCCCTGGCCCCGGAGTCAGCGGCCTCAAAGACCGGGGGCATGGAAGTTCAGGTGATTCCCGAAGCGCGCCTTGCCGAATCGGACATCACGCATTTTGACATCCTCATCCTGTGCGATGTTGCCCAGATAACGCCGGGTGAAGCCCAACTTCTCGCAGATTTTCTGCGGCTGGGAGGTGGACTGGTGATTTTCTGCGGGCCACGCGTGCAAATGGCGGCCTATAACCGCGCGGCCGAACCACAGGGCACAGCACGGCCGCTGTTTCCCGGCCGCCTGGTGGGAATAGTGAATAGTCCCAATATAACTACTGGGATGGTGGATACTCGCCATCCGATCGTCCGGATTCTCGCGGGATGGGAAG
>NZ_JACIYL010000368.1 GCF_014359955.1 Thermogutta sp.
AATTTAGGTGAAGCTCAATCCGGGATAAATGTCTGCTCATCCGGCTTAAAAACCATTGCCAAGTGTCAAAGAGGCAGAAATCAATCGAAATCGCCTTTTGTTCAGAGGTTCCTTTGCTTGATTTCCGCCAGTTGCCGGGAATCAGCGTTTTGCACCACGATGGAATTCGTGTCCGTATCAGCGACGAATTTGATGGGGCGTCGTTGCGAGAGCCGCCCTTTTCGATCCCGGTCCGACGTGTCGCTCATGCCCCACCAGTAATCAAAATACCAAAACGGCAATCGGCGTCGGTTGTCTTCTTCCTCAGAAAACAGCGATTCGAGAATCTTCACAACGTTATCCGCCCATGCGTAACGCAGCCGAAATATCTGGTAGTCCGGCTGTGGTGGGACGGCATCGCGTAAAAACTGCTCCACCAGATCCAGGGCCTTCGGATCAGGGCATGTGAAGACGAGTCGGCCGTCGGGCGTCTGATACACAGTAATTTCGGGCGTGGATGGAGATGGATCGCGTTGCCCGTCATCCCACCCATGCAGGCTGCCGGAACCTCCGCTTTCTGAATCGGCCGAGACGCGAGGGGCCTCATTTCCCTCGCCCTGCCGGTGAATGCTCTCCGAACTATCAAGCGGCTCGTCCTGCCCCTCCGCGTCGCGCTGCTCATTCAAGCCGCGGACTGCCTGCGTGAGGACCGCCGTCCGAATGCTCACCTGCTCATCCACTCCACGGCGGTTACCGTCATACAGCGGAGCATTTTGACGCGAATCCGCTTGCGGTTCAGACACCCGGTCGCCGCCGGCCGGAACATTGTCCTTCCGGTTTGGAATGGGCGCTTGCGATGGTTCTTCCCCTCCAGGGGTTTTCTCAACCCGAAGCGGGTATGGCGCGATGCGATTCCAGTGCTGTTGCAACAGTTGCAGGGCCGCCTCCGCCTGAGCAGCATTGCCAAACTCGAGTGTCCGGACTCGACCGCCCGGCGAACCCGGCTCCGCAATCTCACCCAACTTGACGAGAAGTTTCTGCACCTCCTGAATCTCAATGTCATTGGCCCAAAGCAGCAGGCGATTGTTCTCGATGTCGGCATCGACACGGAAACGATTGCGGTTGGTGGTTTCGGTTTGCCGGCGGCTGCGCTCCCACGGAGGAAGCCACGGCGGGAGAGACTCGCTGGAGGATTCCTGGCCCCCCATCATGAACTCGATCGTACCGGCCACGTAGTCTGCCGGAAGCCGGCGAAGCTGGATGACTTCGAACCGTCGGCCACTCCCGTCCAATCGTTCAATGACGGAGCGAATGATGACGTGATCCGCAAGCGGGGCGTAGGCAATGATCGCGTTATTCTGCTTATCCACTTCCAACCGTGTGCTTGGATCAAGCCCACCCAGTTCACGGAGTGTTTTTACGAGGGGTTCCGGGTCGATCGCCGCAAGGCGATACACCTGAAAACGGTTCAAATTGGCGAGGATCGCCGTGTCCTGATCGGACGGCACGTCCAGCAGCTTGACGGCCTGTTCGATGATGGCCATTTTGTCGGGCGGCGCTTGGGCGATGATGGAGTTCCGCCGCACGTTGACGACCAGATTCACGTCACTGGGACGCCGCGCAACGGACAGTCCCCCCTTGGCACCAGGTGTCCCGGGAGCGCCCGGCGTTCCCGCCTGCGGCACTGCTCCACCCTGGGCCGCCATCATCTGCTGAAGTTGCTGCAGTTGCTGGGGATTGATTCCCGGCGGCAGGGGCAGCGCTGCATCGCGAATGCCGAGAAGCTCCTTCAGTTGTTGCAGGGTCTCTTCCGCCCGCGCAAACCGAAGCACAAACTCACGGACCAGCCGCTCCTGTCCCGTGCCCGATTGCTCCTGCCGCAACACCCTAGCAACTTCGCGGAGGTTGACGGCCAAATCCATGGCTTCCAGGCGATTCGTTGCCGACAGCGGAAAGAGCTTCCCTCTTGGGCTGAGAAGCGGCTTGAGTTCTTCGGCCGCCTGATCGGCCACCAGCGACTCCAGTGGGAAGGTCACGCGAACAAACTCAAATGCCGGTGTCCTTTCAAGGTCCTCCGGTGTCACGTGGGGAACGATGCCGGGATCAAGTTTGTCGAGATTGACCACGGTGAGAACCTCGCCCTGACGGATCATCGTGTAGCCACGTTGAAAGAGGTGCCAGTTGACAAGGTTGCGAAGTTCTTCCACCGTGTATGCTTGCTGGGTGGACAGGTTCAAATAATCACCAGGCAACTCCTGCCAGTCCAGGCTCATGTGGGAAAGGTCCGCGATCCATTCCAGGACTTTTGGCCAGGATTGTCCCCGGAAATTGACGCGCACTCGTCCTTCTTCCGATTGTTCCACGTTCCATTCTGGCGGTTCGGTCGGTTCTTGAGGACGTGTGATGGGAGGCGGCCCCTTGGGCGGTTCATTGCTTTTCCCCTGTTCCTTACCTGATGAGCCACCCGCAGGGCCCGCGGCACTATCGGCAGCCTTCGACGGAGTCGAGGACTCGGGGCCTTGTCCTGCAGGTGGTTTAACGGCAGGCTGCCGCACGTCGCCGCCCGGATTCGCAACCGCTTTGGAGTCGCTGGCACTGTTTGCGGGCTGGGACACAATCACCTGGGGCACCGCAGAATCTTTGCCCACCGACACACTGGCGGACTCCTGGGCCGAGCTGCCGGCTGTCCGCGAAAATGATGCCCCCAAAAATGCAACGAAAATAACAATGACACGGGACTTATTATAAATCAGCCGATTCCAGCTTGATCGGTCCATAACGATTGCCTGTTTCTTGAGTTGCCGAGAAGCACGCAACGCGAGCAGCCCTTTCAGACAACACCCCTTATTCATTATGAATCCTTTTTACCGCTGGTCCAGAAGTTTCCCGACGAAAAACTTTCAGTCAAGAGGGCGCTGCAAATGATCAAGACAGCGCGCATCGACACCCAGGAAAAACAAGTCGGCACCAATTACAATGACCTGTTCTGGTGTTATGCTTGTTTTGACGTAAATCAGCGGTTTCCTGATGTTTTTTCATGGGGAGGATCAGCCATGCGAGTAACAACTTTGGTGCTGGTGACGACTCTGATTGCAGGTTTTGCGGGAAGCTCAGCCATTGCCGAAGCACACGGCGTCATCTACGGCGCTGGCGGTTGGATTCCCGCTTTTAACGGTTACGACCTCAGCGGCTGGGTCGTGGAAGGAACCGCAACATACAAGGACGGTGATGTGGAAAAACCAGTTTGGTACGTCGAAGACGGAAAAATCATTTGTGCTGGTAAAGGGTTTGGCTTTTTGCGATACGATAAATCGCTGTGCGATTTTCGCCTCTATCTGGAGTTCCGCATGTCAGAGAAGTGCAACAGTGGTATCGGGATTCGTGCAGATAAGTTCGATCCGAAAAAGCCAGACACCCGACCGAGCGTTTCGGGCTTTGAGATTCAGATTTTCGACGATGCGGGCAAGGAGCCGGATGTGCATTCCAGCATGTCGCTGTATCGTTACGTGGCCCCCAAGAAAAATGCCATCAAACCAGCGGGGGAATGGAACTGGGTGCTTATCACCGCCCGCGGGACCCATTTGGAAGTGATCCTCAACGGCCAGGTGGTTCAGGACATCGATCAGACGCAGTTCGATGCCATCAAGGACAAGCCGTTGTGCGGCTACTTCTCCGTTCAGAACCACGGACACTACATCGAATTCAAAAACATTTTCTATAAGGATCTGACGCCGACCTGTGCTCCCCATGTGCATCGGGTGGGCCCTCTCGCCCGGCTTGTCCAGCGACTGCGGGCGAATCAGTCGGCCATGTCATGCGGGTGCACGACCCGGTGAGACACCCTCGCACATCAGCCGTCTACCACGTGTAAAGTTCTCATTCTCCGTGACACATATGCAATTCCCCAAAGATATCCGCTGATTCATCTCGCCTTGAGGGCGTCGCAGGGATTTTTATTGGAAGTTCCACTATGCCAGGCATGACCATTCGAGTGATCACGCTGGGTTTGTGCCTTGCCTTTTGTGCAGCCGAGGTTACCGGAACGGCGGAAGAGACATTTTCAGCACCAACAGGGGAAATTGCCACGCGAAATATTGCGCAGCCGCTGGCCGCCAGATGGCAACCAGGCCCCTGGAACAGCGCGACAGCAACAATCGCGTGGCTGAATGAAGACTTGCCCGAGAAAGAAGCCATCCACCCCGTCATGGAAATTGCCGTCCGTTATGACGGGACTGGCTTTCAGTTCGCTTCGG
>NZ_JACIYL010000369.1 GCF_014359955.1 Thermogutta sp.
ATGCCGGCTCGGCCACGGCCACCACCCCCGCGGCAGCCATCCGCTCGTAGTCCTGGGTGGTTCTTGCGATAGCGTGGTAATGCGGTTGAATGATCAGCATAATTGGCGCACCTTTACAAAATCTGCCGACGAACGTTGGTGACTCTGCAGGATCGTTTGTGTGCGTCACTCCGGCCAGACTTTCCCGGTTTCCCAAATGCGTCTGCCACCTGTGCCGGGAGGGCCTCTGCCATCAGGCCGTTGATCGCATTGCCCGAAACCCCATTGGGCCGTTATTTCTCCAGCGGTGTCAGGTCTGAGAACAGCATGAGTAGCGTCTCCGTGCGATCGGGTTGCTCCCGCTGCTGGGCCAGTATGTCGAGAGCCTGCCGAATCTTCGTCCAGCGAACATCCTCCTGCTCACCGTTGCGAGTCTCGGCCCGATCGTATCGATCCAATGTGGCCGCGATCTCCAACAGGTAGGAACGCATCTCCAGAAACGACTGATTCACCACCTGATCGCGTGTCAACCTTGTCATGAGCGGATAAATCACCTTATCGTACCACGTCACCCATCGAAAATGGGACAAAAGACATTTTCACGCTGTCGCATCGCCCATCGCCAAGCTTCAGGACGCAGCTCGGAATCAGTGTTGGACCCTGGTTTATTCTAACTGGCGGTCAAGCTCAGAAAAATGGTTTCGGAAAGGAGACGTTCGCCAGGCTCGTTGACAGGGGACGAATCGCGCGAGCCTGAAACACGCGAAAGGGGCCATTCACGAATTGCGCCTACCGACCTTTACGGACGTCGGACACGCACGATATGCACTCCTGGCGGGACACGGACAACCCTGCCCCCGGTGGAGGAATACATAACTTTCACACGGCGACAAAGCGTATTCAACGCTTTTCGATCGGCTCCCCCCACCGTCGTGCCAGGTTACAACGCCCGAGGCTCCTCGGTTATGATACACGTTGCAGCCTTCACATAGCGTATCAGTTCGCCCGGGAAATAATCGCCGTCATGCTCGCAAAACGCTGTCCGGTATGTGCGAGTGTCCTCGATGAGGAAGATCTGTTTTGCCCCAACTGTGGGCGAGAAGCACCGATATCTTCTGGGGAACCTGCGTCACCGAGGACGCAGGCGCTCGCTTTCAAGAATCGCTTTACGTGCGCCGGCTGTGGGGCCGCCATGAGTTATGATGCCTCGGCCCGAGCCCTGCGATGCCCGTTTTGCGGCTCCGTCGAGTTACGTCCGCAACCGGATGGACAAACGGTCTTTCCGTCCAAAGTCATTCCGTTCGCCATCGATCGGGGGCAAGCTCTGCAGATCCTCCGCGTGCAAATGAAATCCGGCTTTTTTCTACCGGCTGATCTTGCCCAGGAGGCCGCCGTCACCCAGATTGTGCCGGTCTTTGTACCGTTCTGGTGTTTTTCTGCCGAGACTCACACGTACTGGACAGCAGACACCAACCAGGTGCCACTCACAGCCCGGGGGAACTGGCGGCCACTTTTTGGGGATCTGCGGAACTCCTACAACTCGGTCCTCGTCCCTGCCAGCAGCGTGTTGACCTACGAAGAAACCCGCGGGCTGGGCGGCTATGACTTCTCTCGCGCAGTCCCGGCGAACGCAGTAGACCTGGAAAACGTCACAGTGGAGCAATTCCGTGTTCCCCGCAAATACGCCCGCCCCCTGGCCAAGCGGATCATCGAGGAACTGGAAACCGCCGAAAGTATCCGGCGCTACATCCCGGGAAGCGCGAGAAATGTACACGTCAATGTAAAGGTCACGAAACTCGCCGGAGAGCCGGTCCTCTTACCGGTATGGATTCTCGCTTATCGCTACAGAGGCCGGGTGTACCGGTTTGTGATCAATGGCCAGAGTGGCCGCCCGTTCGGCCAGTTACCCCTGTCGCCCTGGAAAATCGTTCTGGCCTGCCTGATCCTGGGTGCTGTCGTTCTGGGAATCGTCGCCCTTCTTTCCGCGGTTTTCAGGTAACGGCCGTTCCCACTGACGTGTCATCCTTACTCAGAACAATGGCCAACTTTCGGTTGATCTTTGCGCCCGGCGACATTCTCTGGTATATTGCGATCAATTGGGCAGGTTGGGAAATGCGGTTGGAGTATATCACCTTTTTAGCGGCAGTCCCCGAGAATGGCACGCGAACCGGTCCTCAGGCCGACAAAGATCCCCGAAGATGAGGATCGTCTTCTCCGTCCCCAGCGAATGGAGGAGATGGTAGGCCAGCGCGCGGTCTATGAACGCCTCAAAATCGCCATCGACGCAGCGCTGAAACGTAACGAGCCGCTCGGGCACATCCTCTTTGATGGACCGCCGGGACTGGGCAAAACCACCTTTGCGCTATGTATTCCACGACATCTCGGGGTCAGCGTACAAATCGCCAGTGGAGCCACGTTGAAAGCTCCCAAAGATTTGATCCCCTACCTCACGAACGCGGAGGAACGCTCGGTTCTTTTCATCGACGAAATCCACCGCATGCAGAAAGCGGTGGAGGAATTCCTCTATCCCGCCATGGAGGACTTCCGGATTGATATCACGCTGGGGGAAGGCGTGAACGCTCGCACGCTCAACATTCGACTCAAACCCTTCACGCTCATCGGTGCCACCACGCGTAGCGGCTTGCTTTCGGCTCCCCTTCGGGACCGATTTCACATGCGGGAACACCTCGATTTTTACACGGTCGAAGAGCTTGCCGAGATCGTCCGCCGCAACGCCCGCAAGTTGAACGTCCCCATAGAGGATGCCGCGGCGGAAGAGATCGCACGCCGCAGCCGCGGAACACCGCGGATCGCCAACAACCGCCTTCGCTGGGTGAGGGACTACGCCACTAGCAAGGCACGGGGTCGCATTACGCGGAGTGTCGCCGAAGACGCCCTGGAGATGCAGGGGGTTGACTCCCTCGGGTTGGATCCCCAGGACCGCAAATACCTGGAGACGATAGCGAGAGTGTTCAACGGCGGCCCAGTAGGCGTGGAAGCCGTCGCCCACACCCTTAACCTGTCACCCGATACCCTTGTGGACGAGGTCGAACCCTTTCTTCTGCGTTGCGAGCTGTTGATTCGAACGCCGCGGGGCAGAAAGATCACCGCCAAGGCGTATGAACACCTCGGCCTGACGGGGCATCGGATGACTGAGCCGGAACAGGGATTCTTATTCTGAATCCCGCTTGGCCTCGCTTGTTTCCGGCTCCGCGATCTCTTCAAAGTTCAAGATCTCGACGTCGCTGACGACCACGGTCGGGTCGCCGGACATCACCACCAAATCGCTGAACGCCCCTTCCGGCTGTCCATTCTGCCCCTCATTGCTCACCACGGCGGAGGTTTCGCCCGACTGGACGGCATCGTCCGCGGATTTGTTCTTCTTTTTCTTCTTTTTCTTGGACTTGCTCACAATTTCCGGATGGAGGCGCCGGAGCTGACCGCAGGCCGCTTCAATTTCGGCCCCTTTTCGATAGCGAACCGTCACCTGAATACCTGCCCGATTGAGAACATCCACAAATCGGGCAACATCCCGTCGCTCGGGCGGCTCATAAGGCAATCCCTGGATGGGATTGTAAGGAATGAGATTCACCAGGGCATTTCTTCCCTTGAGAAGTTGCGCCAGTTCCTGGGCGTGCTGCGGCCGATCGTTGATATCCCTCAAAAGGACGTACTCGTAGGTCACGCGACGGCCGGTCTTGGCAAAGTACTCGTCAGCCGCGGACAGGATGGCCTGAATACCGATCCGTCGGTTGGCCGGCACCAGCTTGTTTCGCAACTCATCGTTGGGAGCGTGCAGGGAGACCGCCAGATGATACTGGAGGTCGAGTTCGGCCAGCCGGCGAATCGCATGCGGCAATCCCACGGTGGAGATGGTCACATGCCTGGCGCTGATGCCCAGGCCATCTTTGTGCGTGGCCCGGTAGAGGGCGCCCAGTAATCGCCCCAGATTGGCCAGCGGCTCTCCCATACCCATCACAACGATATGGCTGAGCCGCTCATCGGGCTCAAGGAGGCACTTGAGGTGGAGAATTTGCTCCAAAATTTCTCCGCTGGTGAGGTTGCGGACGACCCCATCCAGACCGCTGGCACAAAAGACACACCCCATCCCGCAACCCACCTGCGTGCTTATGCACACAGTGCGATTACCCTTGTCATCGCGGAGCAGGACGCACTCGACATATTCGCCGTCGTGGGTGCGGAGGAGAAGCTTTTCTGTGCCGTCGGAAGCCTTTCGATGGGACACGACC